>JALEHC010000627.1 GCA_022763215.1 Saprospiraceae bacterium | reverse complement strand
TAAGGCTCTGTTATTTGGTCACCCGGAAAGATGATTTCGACTCGATCTTCATGCGGGAAAGTTGGAAATTGTTGATAAGCAACCGTCGGTGCTGGTTGATAGGCACGATAAGATTCGCAGGAGCAAAAAATGCATAGTGCAAACAAGCAAAAAATGATTGGTGTTTTCATGGCTTTTTTATTAAAGGCAACACAAAATGACACCTCTTTCCCCTAAAGAGGCTCACTAGTTTAACACTCTATTCGCATTTGTGGTTTTTGAGAAATGCGAGGTTATATTATCCGATGATAATTTTTTCGAGCACATCTCCAACAACATAAGCGACAATAGCAGCGATGGCACCAAGCGTTAAAGTCTCGATAATACCTTTAATTGCACTTGTCTCAGTGACGTATGTTTTCAGAAAGCCAATAAAAATAAACCCCAAAGACGTAAGCACACAAGAAGCCATAAACAAATCAGCAGGAAAACCCCAGATATAATCCCAAACATATACCATCAGCGGGATGAGCCCAATCAGCACAAAAGACAAGTAAGTGACACCACCCATCGCAACAGGCGACTTTTGTTCCGGCATCATACAAAGCCCTTCTTTCATCTTGGTATCCACCCAAAGTTCATGATTAGATGTAATCGTCTCTACAATGTTATTTATTTGGCTTTCGCCAAATCCTTTGTCACGATAAATCTGTTGAAGGCGTTCTTTTTCCTGTTCTGGGAACTGCTCAATATTGCGAGCCTCTATTTTCCAGTGTTTATCATAATTGTCAAGCTCGGATTTGGTAGACAAGTATGCTCCCACCGACATCGAAAAACCATCGGCTAATAAATTGGCAAAACCAAGAATAATGATGATGGCACTATCCAGTCCAGCACCTACTGCACCAGCAACAACTGCAAAAGTCGTTACACTGCCATCAATGCCACCATATACAAATTCACCCAGGTATTGCTGGTATCTGTCAAGGAAAGAAGACTTGGAAGAGGTAGAGGAAACCGACATGGTATTTTGTTTTCGGGCCCTCAATCTACTAAAAATACAGAAGCGTTTAAAAATTATTGAGCCCTTTGTTTTCCAGTATTAAGAATGAATCCCACCTTGAAAACATTTTCAATCGAAATATCCGGATCTTGCTTCAACATTTTTCGGATTCGAGAAATAAAAACATCAAAGCTTCGTCCCAAAAAGTAATCTCGCTTACCATAAATCTGTTCAACAGCTTCCTCCCGTCGCAAAATCTGATTTTCATGCAAACACAACAATCGCAGCACCTCATTCTCCTTTTCCGTAATCCGTTGCGTCTGATCTTCAAAGCTCAATTCCTGGCGGTTATAATCAAAAAAGTATCTTCCAATCTGAAACTGTGTAGGTCGATCTGCTTCTTTTTCGTGTGCCCTGCGTCTTAGAATGACCTTGATCTTACACAACAAAACTTCTTCATCAAACGGTTTGATCACATAGTCCTCCGCTCCAATTTCATAAGCCCTAAGTTTATCTTCTTTTAGCGATCGTGCGGTCAAAAACAAAAATGGCAAATGCGGATGACTCTGGCGCATTTTTTCCGCCAACTGAAAGCCATTCAATCGTGGCATCATGACATCCAGTATGCACAAATCATAGTTGTCACGCTCAAGTTGGGCCAGTCCCGATGAACCATTACGGCACAATTTGACCTGATACCCTTCTTGTTCCAGAAATTCCATTAATAAAAAACCAAGATTCAGATCATCCTCAACAATCAGTATATTTTCATTTTTTGGTATCATGTTTGCGCTTAAAATTTTGGTAAAGCCAAATCAAATCGGGTCCCCTTCTGCAACTCACTCCACACCTGTATCTTACCCTGGTGCTTGTCCATGATCATTTTTACATAAGCCAATCCGATGCCAAAGCCTTTGGAGGTCTGACCGTTTCCAGAACGATGGAATTTGTCAAAAATAAACTCTTGCTCTTCTCTACTAATTCCTTGGCCATTGTCCTCAAACTTAAGATGAATCTCGTCTCCTTTCGCTTCCGCGGAAATGCTTAACTCAGGTTGATCATTGGCATACTTAATCGCATTGTCAATCAAATTGCGGAACGCATTACCAAGGTGCAGTACATCTCCTTTGATGGCAAGCTCTTGCTCTGGCAGTTGTACGTTTACTTGTACATTCCTTTCTTTCAGGCGTAAATCCATGCATTGCAACACTTCCTGTAGCAAATCTTTGAGTAAGATGCGCTCTTGTTGTAATTGATAATCGCCATTTTCCAGCTTAGCTAAGTGCAATACCCGTTCTACTTGTTGCATCAAATGCTGACTTTCATTTTGTATGACATGCAGGAACTTATCCTCCTGTAAATGCTCTTGCTTTTTTTCGAGCAATCGAGTCGCCAAGGCTATATTCGTAAGCGGTGTGCGGAATTCATGAGCCATATTGTTAAAAAAGTCAATGTTAAAATCAGTGACTCGTCTTTGTTTGAGCAACATATAATTGGCTGTCAGAAAAACAAAACTCACAAACAACAGAATCAAAACAGAAGCAACTAACATAAATCCCATTTTTTCAAGGACATAGTCTTCCTTGGTCGGAAAATCGACCGTCAGTATATGGTCTTCTGAGCCAATAACTGGTTTCATGGAGCAAGAAAAAGGAGAGATAGAATCCTCTGGAGTTGCCGATTTATCAACAATCTTTGCTTCAAAATCCATTGGGATTTGATAAAAATCCATAGCCGAACAAATCTTCTGGTCAAAATCCGGCGATTGCATCAATGCATCGGCTTGTTGTGCACAACTCATGGGCTGGCAGCCTGGCTGTGCTTTGGCTTCAGCCTGCGTCTCTTCCATGTCTTCGACAGCCGAACAAAGTGCCATGCTGACTTTTTGGTCAAATTGCTCTTCCAACAAATCACGAGATTGTTGCATCCACTTGACCTGAAAATAGATCAAACCAATCAGTGCCAGACAAGAAGCGGCAATGATTAGATTGATTTTTCTTTGATGTATGTTCCACATAAATAGGGCATTGATCTGATTATACATTACAAAAAAACGAAAAGCTTGCCGGTCAATCCACTCTTTAACAGCTCATTAACAAGTGCCTAACAGCTGAAAAACAGCTCTATAAGCCTTGGTATGCTATATTTGTATTGTCAATTTTATTTCACCAACAAATTATTTGATTATGAGATTCGTATTATTCACCTTATTCACTTTTATGCTTTCTACGGTTGCCCTTCAGGCACAAAGCTGCCAGCCAGCGGCTTGCAAAAAAGCAGACAAAACGGCTTGCACAAAAGCAAAAGCGGAAAGCAATGCACAAAAAGCATCTCTTGATCTAGATTTGCGCCCCGACGCAAAAAAAGTAGCTGACAAAAAAAGCTGTAATCCTGCGGCTTGCTCAAAAGCAAAAACAGCTGCAAACAAAGAAGCTGCCCCTAAAACTTCTGAAGCTAAAGCTATGAAAGTAGCCAAAAAAGCAGAAGGTAAAGCTGCTAAAAACTGCGATCCGACTAAATGTGAACCAAAGAATTGCGATCCAAGCAAATGTGAAAAGAAGGGCTAAGCTAAAGGCTTGAGTTTCTTCAAAAAATCATCCGACTGAAAAAATGATGCGGTGATACCTTCGGGCTGTCATGGCATCATTTTTTTAGGTAAGGTGCCAACTCTTTGCTGTAGCGTTTCTCAAATAGCACTACCTGTTCCTGCTTCATATTTGCTTTTCCTTCTCCTGTTTTTCCTTTTCGAATAAACTGATCATACACTCGTTGCCGGGGTGGGGGCGGCTGTTCGCCAAATTTGTCTTCATGCGCTTTCATGTACTCAAAACGGCATCGCTCGCGCGTCCGTTCGGCAGCTTCCTCTGTTAGTTCAATCTGGCAAAATGCAGCTACACGCTGCATTTCTACATCAAAATTTTGGACAATGTCCTCAAAATGAACATATAAGATAGGAAGGTTTTTCTTGTTTCGAAGCCAGGCTTTCATAAACTGAAAATAATTCATCGAATGTTTTTTCACGAAAGTGCGACGAAAGAAATCATCAAAATCAAGTTGTGAATTATTATAGTTTTTATTTTGATGATAAAGCGAGAGTGCTGCATCCATTCCATTTCGGATTACAAAAATGAAACGGCCTTTTGTATTGCGATCAAATTTATGATACGGATCATGCGATTTGATGAGCCGCGGTGAAGGTAAATTAGGAGGTGCTTTTTTTCGGAAAACATCATTCCTGATCCAAGGCGATACTTCATAAATGTGCTCAAAGTCCATCCGACCATCGGTTGTCATCTGGTAAAGCATCATTTGCATGAGCGTAGTACCTGATTTGGGGAAAGTAACGATATAAATATCATCATCGCGCTCGCCAAATTGCATTTTGTACTTCATGAATGCCAGTTCGCGCGAAAAATTACCCACCGACCGATGCAACCGATTGACCAAGCGCTGTAGCCGGTCAATCAAGTCATACGTAATCTGGTCTTTGGGATCTTTAAACTTCATTCAATAACAGCAATTTCATGCAAAACCTTTGCAGCGAGATTAATCACAATCTGCAAAATTGGTAACTTCTACGGTAAGAATATAACTTTCAAATTCTTCGATAGAGTCAAAGTCTTCCGGGCATATTTCTTCGCTGTACGTTTGCCCATTATAAGTATAAGTACAAATCTGACAGCTTGGACCATCATCATCGTCATTGGCACAACTAGTCACGCCAAATACGACCATAACAGAAGCTACTGCCTGAAGTAAGAATTTAAGTGCTTTCATTTGAGCGAAAATTTTTAAATTATGGATTTTGGTTTGAAGATAATTCAATTCAGTGAAAATATTGTGATCTTTGATGGAAAGAAGGACCGGAATGAAAGAACAGGCGCTGGCAAGATTATTCTATCGCGAAATTGTAAAAATCAGAGAAAGAGACCATTGGACTCCGCTTCAACAACTCGAAGCACTCTACCGCCTCATGGGCCGACTTTTTATGGAGCTTACGCAAAAAGAGCGGTTCCAGTTTGC
>JALEHC010000107.1 GCA_022763215.1 Saprospiraceae bacterium | reverse complement strand
AGATTGTGCACCATTTGTGTGTCCATTGCAATCACCCTACTCCGGAAAATGCACATTTGCATTCTTTTGATGAAAATATACTGATGGACATTTGCCCGGATGACCAACTAAAAGACAAAGGGTATCAAATATTCAGTAACAAATATCTCACCAAGTTGCGTACGCATATACTCATGAAGCACCTCCCCTACTCAATATGGAAGGGAGTAGACCGAATGAGTAATGGGATTCTTGGACAACCAACCCGCATTTTGATCTGGATGGAAAAAAAGTAAGGCTGAGTTACAACTCAAACCAATACCCTACATAAATCTCGAAGCCCATGCCTCGGGCTTTACCAAAGTCGCCTACGTTGTAAGAACCTTGTGCACCAATGCGCAAATCACCATCTCGCAACCACAAGTCAGGCAAGATGTATCCTACCTGTATTCCCGCAGTTTGGTCGCCTGTAAAAGAAACGGCTGCCCAAAATGCACGGTATTGTTCAATCCGAACCGAAAGTAAGCCATTGATGATATTTGGCGCAGAGTAATTGATCCACAAAGAAGGCTCTACAAAAAATTCATCATTAACAAATCGGGCACCAACGACGGCATTAGCGTGTATCACTCGCTTTAGGTTACCTTCGCTACCTACATTTTCAAAAGTAACATCGGAAGGCAACAACTGATTTGCGGCAATACCCCCATAATAATAGGTCTTGCGGTAAGTATCTCTGGCATAAGTCGTGTAGAAAATACCGATTCCGGCATTGGGCTTGATTTGAGAGCTTTCGTTGACCAGCAAAAAGGCATCATCTTCGTCTTTTACCTTGACATCAAGGCCATCAATAATAAATTGATTGACCATTGCCATGATACCAATTGAAAGTTGGTCTCCTCTCTGGAAGCGCGGTGAAAATTTATATGAATAAGTAGCGGCTAAGGTAGAAAAGCGAATAGGCCCTACGTCATCATACATAAAATATCCACCCAGGCTCATTTTTTCGCGTGTGAATGGGTATTGCCCATGAATGGTAGCTGTTTGAGGAGAACCTTCAAACCCCACCCAATCTTGGCGGAAAGACATGCCTGTTTCCCAATGTTCCCAGGCAGCTGTCATAGCTGGATTCCAGATGAAGCGATAGTTTTGAAAAGGTGTACCGCTGGAAAGCTGCTGTCCAATTGCAGAAAGCGGTAGCAATGCGATGAATATCGGGAGTAATAGTCGCATATTTTTTAATCGTTAATGGGATTACGAAGTTGTAAGATATATTCTTTGACAACTTTTACAAAATAGTTTTACAAAAGTACTCATTCTCTGACGATTGTAAAAGCTTCTTTGATTTCTCCTGACCTTAATTTTAAAATATAAAAGTAAGTTCCTGCCGGTAAAGGTTTTCCATTATAGGTACCATCGAAGCGTTCGTCGTCGTCTTGATAATTGACTTTGTCATATACCAAATTGCCCCATCGATTAAAAATTCGAAGGGAATTCTCGGTAAACTTGCCCAAGCCATCAAAAACCAGAATGTCATTTTTACCATCGCCATTGGGCGTCAATAAATTGTAGGTTCTGATTTGTGTGGGTTCGCTGACTACCGCCACAAAAACGGTGTCCCGGATCAGGCAATTATTTTCGTCCAGAATGTCCACAATATAAAAAGTGCTATCTAGTGGTGTCGTAATCGGGTCTGCGGCAATCGGATCACTAACTGGAAATTGATCGCCTTGCCACTGATAGCTAATTCCACCACTTGCTTCCAACTGTAGTTCTTTGCCTTGCAAAATACAGGTATCCGGACCTCCATCAGCCGGTGTTTGTAGTACGAATACGGTAAAGTCAAGGGTGTCCGAAGCGCAATTATTAGAAGAAATGATGGTGTATGTCGTTTCAAATTGTGGCGTAGCCACAGGATTAGCGATATTTGTTGCACTCAGCGATCCGGTAGTATCAATCCATTCGAATACATCCCCGCCGGTAGCCGTCAGTTCAACCGATTCGCCTCGGCAAATTTCTACAAAGTCAGGATTCACTTCTATTTGTAACTCTCCGCCTGGCGTTACTTCTATTTCGGCGGAAGCCGTACAAGGAAGGCCATCATCTACGGTAACAGAATAAAATCCTGGCTCAAAAACAATAATACTGGGAGTGTCTTCTCCGGTTGACCATTCATACGATTGGTGAATACCAGCATCCAATACCGCAATCTCGCCCGGACAAATATCAAAATCGCCCTGCACAATTAATTGAGGTGCCGCACCGCCAACCAGGCTAAAGGTATCGCTGGCCATGCAGCCATTCGCATCTGTTACCATTGCAGTATAAAATTCGGGGCCTAGACCATCAAACTGCCCATCGGTATTCGTCATGCCATTTAGCGTAAAGCTATAAGGAGGTACGCCGCCCATAGCCGTTATACTGGCAGAGCCAATGCCTTCCTCACAATCTATCACTTCCGTGGAAATCTCACTTACCAGTAGTTCTTCCGGTTCAGTGATGACAATAGTAGTGTCGTAAAGGACATTACCATCTGCATCCTGAATTTCAAGATCGTAACTACCGCTTTCGAGCGATTCCAGGTCTTCTTCGGTGGAAATAAACATATTGGGGCCAGTCCAATTATAGCTTGCCATGTCTGGTAATCCTGGCACATCGAGCTCGATCTGACCATCCGCAAAACCAAAACAGCTAATATCTTGCGATT
>JALEHC010000626.1 GCA_022763215.1 Saprospiraceae bacterium | reverse complement strand
GCAGTCAATTATATCACTGGTCAGGTTACTTCGTATTGGGTACCTACCAGTAACAATTTTGATCAGATTAACTTTGATTTTGCAGATAATATGATCATCAATGAGATTACGTATCATGGTCAAGTTGTCAACTATGCACAATCAAACGATAATCTGCAAATTACTCTGCCACAAACGATAGAAGTTGGCACTTTAGACAGTATCACTATAAGCTATGAAGGAGCACCCAATTCGATAGGCTTTGGCTCGTTTGAGCAAGCTTATCATAATGGGGTACCAGTGTTGTGGACTTTATCAGAACCCTACGGTGCTAAAGTTTGGTGGCCTTGCAAACAAGACCTGACCGATAAAATTGATTCCATTGATGTTATCGTAACGACACCCTCCGATTTTCGAGTTGGTTCTAATGGTAAACTCATGGCCGAGACCGCGGTTGATACGCTCAAAACATACCACTGGAAACATCGCTACCCGATACCTGCCTATCTGATTTCAATTGCAGTAACCAATTATTCGGTTTACTCAGATTATGTGGAGTTGGACAGTGGTGACTCTATCGAAGTACTTAATTATGTCTATCCTGAATCTCTGGCTTCCGCCCAAATCAACACAGATGAAACGGTCAAATACATGGAGCTATTTAATGATTTGTTTGGGATATACCCTTTTGCAGATGAAAAATACGGCCATGCTCAGTTTAGTTGGGGTGGAGGTATGGAACATCAAACGATGAGTTCAATGGGTAGCTTTTCTCATGGCCTTCAAGCACATGAGTTGGCACATCAGTGGTTTGGTGATATGGTAACTTGTGGAAGTTGGGAAGATATTTGGCTCAATGAAGGTTTTGCAACTTATCTAACCGGGCTGACCAGTGAATTTTTGAGCAATGAAAGCAGTTGGAATAGCTGGAAGTCTAGCAAAGTTGCCAATATCACCAGCAATCCTGGCGGCAGTGTTTGGGTAGATGATACGACTAACGTAAGCCGTATTTTTAATGGTCGATTAACGTATAACAAAGCTTCTTATTTGCTGCACATGCTTCGCTGGCAACTAGGCGAAGAAGACTTTTTTCAAGGCGTTCGCAATTATTTGCAAGATCCGGCTATTGCCTTCGGATATGCCCGAACAAATGATTTGAAAGCTCATCTGGAAACTCAAAGTGGTCAAGATTTGACTGAGTTTTTTGAAGACTGGTTTTATGGTCAGGGCTACCCATCTTATCAGCTCGTTTGGTCACAAGCACCAGCGGGGATACAAATGCAAATTTCACAGACCACCTCTCACAATTCTGTTGATTTCTTTGAGATGCCTCTTCCCATTCAGTTTATTGGTGAAAATCAGGATACCGTTCTTCGGCTCGATCACCAAACAAATGGCCAAGAGTATCTGATCGACTTACCATTTAGCGTAAGCGAAGTTCGTTTTGATCCAGATTTGTGGTTGATTTCAAAAAATAATCAGGTCGAAGAAGGTGTAACCAATGCAACAAAGGAGGCTTTTTTGAGTCAGTTTGTACAGATATCTCCCAACCCCGGAAAAGATTGGCTCCACATTGAATTGGCTGGAGAAGCACTGCATCTCGACAAAATAGAACTTAGAAATGCTTCCGGCCAATTGATGCAAAGCATCATACCTGATCGCGCGTCCCTTAAAATTGATGCTGCGGAATGGCCAACCGGGGCTTATATTCTAACTTATTGGATTGGAAAACAGCAGTTTAGCCAAAAATGGTGGAAACAATAAAAGAATAACAAGATGGCCAGTTGGATGTCTGGTTTTAGAGGCATCTATCAAAAATGATGCATATTTCAACTGGCAATCTTTACTTTTCTTGCGTTTTTTTCGTCACTTAGCGAAAATTTGACCCAATGCAGCTAAGATATCTTGCCGTGCTATTTTTGTTGATAGCCTGTGAACCGGCTCCACCGGAAGAAGTTTCTGAACCTACACCGACTCCCAAACCAAAAGATATACTCGAATACGTTGATCCATTCATAGGTACAGGCGGTCATGGCCATACCTTTCCGGGAGCAACAACGCCTTTTGGTATGGTTCAATTGAGTCCGGATACCCACCTTGATGGCTGGGATGCTTCTAGTGGCTATCATTTTGATGATCGACAGATTTATGGGTTTTCACATACCCACTTGAGCGGTACCGGTATTGGTGACATGGGAGATTTATTGTTATTGCCATTTACGGGTGATATTCAGGATTCCTTGTCAGCGACTTTCGTCAAATCAGAAGAAATTGCTTCGCCTGCTTATTACTACGTCCGTCTGCAAAACTTCGATATCAAGGCAGAGCTGACTGCTTCGCCTTATGTCGGTTGGCATCGGTATAGCTATCCTGCTTCGACGGAGCGGCAATTGCTGATAGATTTAGGGCACACCCTGCAAAAAGATTGGGGCCATCGGCCAGTCGAAGGCGAACTACATTTCGTCAATGATCAAACGATTAAGGGGATGCGCCGTACCAAAGGTTGGGCGCAGGATCATCCGGTTTATTTTTACATTACGTTCTCGAGTCCGTACGAAGTGAAGGACATCAGAAATTCTGACACCACGACCGATAAATTGGCAACAGGTGCTCAAACAAAAGCTTATTTATCATTTGGCGAAAGCCAACAATCGCTGGTCATTACGGTAGGTCTTTCCACGGTAAGCATGGAAGGTGCTATGAAAAATTGGCAATCAGAAGCAGCTAATAAACATTTTGATCAGATTCGGTCAGACAGCGAGCGCCTTTGGCGCAATGCGTTACAGAAAATTGCCATTACTACGGCTGATGAAGCCGTTAAAACGAATTTCTATACAGCGCTTTATCACAGCATGTTGATGCCTATTTTGGCACAGGATGTAGATGGCGCTTATCGCAAAATGAATGGCCAGCAGGGGCAGTTGCCTTACGGCGAATCCAACTACACGGCTTTCTCACTTTGGGACACCCACCGAGCATGGCACCCACTGATGACACTAATCGAGCCAAGAAAAAGCAAAGCTTGGGCCGATAATATTTTACGGAAGTACCAAGAAGGTGGAGTGCTACCCAAATGGCCTTTGGCCTCCAATTATACGGGGACGATGATTGGCTATCCAGCTACTTCTTTTCTGACAGATATGGTGAATAAAGAGATTGGCAACATAGATGCGAATTTGGCACTTGAAGCGGCACTAGCCAGTACACGCTATCAGGCAAAACACCCAAATGTGGCGCCTGCCTACTTAGATGCCATTTCCCGAAAGGGATATATACCCGCAGAACAAGCCGTAGGTTCGGTTTCTTATGGACTGGAATGTGCTTATTATGATTGGTGTATCGCAAAGATTGCCAAGAAAGCAGGTGATTTGGCGAAAGCCGAAACCTATATGCAACGATCCAAAAATTACCAAAATTACTTTGATACGGAATCGGGCTTTATGCGCGCCAAGCTAGCTAATGGGAGCTGGAAAACGCCTTTTTCGCCTAACTTTTCAGATCATGCGGAAGGCGACTATATCGAAGGAAATGCTTGGCAATGGTCGTGGTCGGTATTGCATGATATACCCGGATTGATAAAGTTGCATGGCGGTAGAGAAGCATTTGCCGAAAGGCTAGACGAACTGTTTACCACAAATAGTAGGGTAGAAGGTGACCATGCCTCCGGCGACATTAGTGGTTTGATTGGGCAGTATGCACACGGAAATGAGCCTTCTCATCATATTGCACACCTTTATAATTATGCCGGGCAGGCTTGGAAAACACAGGAAAGAATAGATGAAATCCTGCAAAAATTTTATCAACCCAAACCGGATGGAATTATCGGAAATGAGGATGCCGGGCAAATGTCTGCTTGGTACATTTTTAATGCACTCGGGTTTTATCCGGTATGTCCGGGGAGTAATACCTATTCGATTGGAAGGCCACTGGTTGACGAGGCGCGTATTCAGTTAAATGGTGGTCAGGTTTTTTATGTAGAGGTGGTCAACAATAGCCCTGAAAACAAATATGTACAGGAGGTGCGTATCAATGAAAAACGATTGACGCAGCCATTTTTTCAGCATGAAGACATCAAGCATGGTAATCGACTTCGATTTATTATGGGACCAACTCCTAAAAAAGACTAGCGAAGGATAACCACATCCCCGGTATAGGTTTCGGTAAGGCCATCCAGAAAACGAATTTCAGCCACGTACAAATACACATCGTTTTTGAGCGATCGGCCACCAAACTTGCCATTCCAACCAGCATCAATAGCGTTGGGTGGGAAGTTATTGTTTTCAAAAACCAAATTACCCCATCGATCAAAGATTTGTAAGGTTTCAATTTCTACCACATTGGGCGTGTTTCCAAAAACGGTAAAAACATCGTTGAGGCCATCATCATTTGGGCTAAATGCATTGGGAATATACACCTCCCGTACGGTATTTACCTCAATAAATACGGTGTCAAAAGCCATACAACCCAACTCCGAGGTAGCCGATATGATATATTCCGTGGTGCCAGTCGGAAATCCAGAAATCTCCAGACAGCCTTCCATACAATTAAAATCAACGATACCAGGTGTCCATAAAATTTGATCAATCGAATAATTAGTTGTTCCACTTATGGAAACGGATTCGCCCAAGTCGATACTCAGGTCAGGCCCAAATTCGATGACAAACGGCTCTGGTGCAGGTATGGTAACGGTATCGAGCAGATTGCAACCAAATCGGTCTGTGATAAATAATGGATAAGCATCGGCGGTGAGGTTGTCAAAAATAACCTCTGGCCCAGGTACTAAAAAGTCATCAAATTGTATATCGTATGGCGGATAGCCATTTTGAATATTGCTGATGTTGACCTGAATATTGGAGTCATCGGCACAGTTGGGCAAGGTAAAATCGACTTGTGCCGTGATCTCTGGATCATCTACTATTTCAACCGTAACCGTGACAATGCTATCGCAACCGATATCAGAGATCAGAGAGTCAACATAGCTGCCAGGTTCTGTAAATTCAATACCACCAATTTCGATGCTGGTACCCGCACATATCGTGTCATTAATAAAATGGAATTTGGGGGCGACGCGCACAATTTTGATATTGGAAATGATGCGGCACTTTGGGTTTTGGAGATTGGTGGGGGAGTTGGCAATCAAATACCGGTAATAATAAAATCCGGCAGCAAGTTCTGCATGGGTATAGGTCAGTCCATTTTCTCCGGGAATATTTTCCCAGGTTTGGCCTTCATCATTACTGCGTTGCCACTGAATAGCAGGATCGGGAAATTGATCGCCTGTAATAGTTGCTTCTAGTTCAATTGGATTGCCATCTTCGCAAATATTAGCGATGGTGAATGGTAAAATCTGAGCCAGTGGCCCACATGCCTGAAATGAAATATTGTCAAGTGCCAAATCATTACCGATACCCCCGGGAGCGTTATTACGCAAACTCAGGGTAACTGTAGTTTGGCCCGGATCGGTTGTAAACGTAAATCCATAGGTATTCCACTCATTGGTTTGTGGAATATCTCCTGTCGTAAAACGCACTTCCCCATCAATCAAAAAGGTCACATTTGGCGCGAGATGTCCGGTAACCCCCTGAGCGATCAAGTTGATAATATCGGCTGTAAAAACATAGTCTGTATTATCGCACAGGCCATCGATCGTTTGTTCGTAAAACAAACCCGGGCTAAAGCTCGCATTCACCACCATCATATAACCCTCTGGATCATCGCTATTATCTTCAATGGCGAGCCAGGTATTGTAAAGCAAAGGCCAAGCACCGGTATTATTGGTAACAGTATAAAATCCATCATTAGGTGGGCCGGTAAATACATAGTCGTAGCCCGGAGCAATCATCGGGTTTGGGCTCAGAATATTGGTAACACCACTTCCAAAATCACCATCTGTGAAAATATTTTCTCCCAGATTGCCATCACAAATTTGGGCACGCATCAAGAATGGTGTAATAAAAAAGAGGAGTAAGTATGTCGTTGGGTGAATACGTCTCATGACAAAATTTTATCAATAATACGGAATACCTCCTAAACGACTAGTATGATATCCGACTTCGATTGTAATTGATCCGCCAAAATTATGAACAATCAGAATTTGTCAACACAAAATGATCAAACTAATGGATGAAAATACAATTCCCTCCATCTACTCATGCCGTTCCAAGCATCTCAATAAATTTTTTGCCATTTATCGATTTATTTGACAAATTGGTCGCCTTGTTTTACAAAATGTAAAGTATATTTTACATTTTGTGCTTGTAATTAAATCAATAACAGATGGAATTCAATAAAATGATGGAAAGAGAATATGATGAATTAATAAAGGAGCGATTATTACCACATCGCTTCAAACTGCTGGGTATTTATCTGTCGATCGGCAGTTTTGCTTTGTATATCGTTTCTCTATTTATGGCCGAACTACCAGATTATGGTCGTCACATGATCAGTAAAGTGGTGCTTTTATCGATGTTGATGGTCTCGATTTCGAAAGAAAAACAAGAAGACGAGATGTCGCGTAGTTTGCGGAGCCAATCTTATATGTTGGCTTTAGTCATTGGGGTGCTGTACGCTGTTTTTCAGCCGATTATCAATTTTGGGGTAGCAGCAATGGTACAAGGTAGCGAGGCTAGCTTTGAAGAATTACCGGTATTTGCTACTTTTTGGTTTATGCTATTTGTGCAGCTCGGATTTTTTCATGTGATGAAAAAGGGAAGTGCATGAAAAATCGTTTAAAGGTAGAACGTGCTATTCTGGATATCACTCAGGAAGAATTAGCCAAAAAGATCGGAGTATCCAGACAAACGATTAATGCGATCGAGAAAAACCGCTATGTGCCATCCACAGTCTTAGCACTCAAGTTATCAGCGGTTTTTGGCAAACCAGTCAACGAATTTTTTGAATTGGAGGAAGGAGATTAAGAGGATGCAGGTAAGCGACCCACATCCTTAGTTTTTTATCGAGTAAAAATCCAGTTGAATTCATCAGAAAGCTTGTCGTTGAAGAGGTAATTATCTTCCGAAAATGCCTTGATGTCTGAGGATTTTGTAATCTTGTTTTTGATGATATAACGAGCCATCAGCCCACGAGCAACTTTAGCATTAAAACTGATGATTTTATACTTCCCATCGCGTTCTTCCTTGAAGTTGATATGGATGATTTTGCCTTTAAAGGCAGCGGGCTTGACAGCTTTAAAATACTCCTGAGAAGCCAGGTTGAGTAGCACCTTTTCCTCGCCTTTCGGCAAATCTGAATTGAGTTTTTCCGTAATGGATTGATCCCAATAGTCATAGAGGTTTTTTCCGGCTGGATTTTCGAGTTTGGTACCCATTTCCAATCGGTATGCCTGAATTTTGTCGAGTGGACGAAGCAAACCATACAATCCTGACAGAATGCGAAGATGATCTTGTGCAAATGCTAAATCTTCTTCCGTAAAATCGCTTACATCCAGTCCTTGATAGACGCTTCCTTTAAAAGCAAAGATAGCTTGCTTGCGTTCTTCAGGCTTCAATCGTTTTCCAAATCGTTGGTAGCGACGTTCATTTTCAGTAGCGAGTTG
>JALEHC010000625.1 GCA_022763215.1 Saprospiraceae bacterium | reverse complement strand
GGGAATGTATTGCTAAACTATTTTGGTAGAGATGTCGATCAGTTGCCCCCTGAAGTAATCGGCGGGGTGGCCTTGTCGGTGCCCTGTTATATTCCAACTTCCAACAAGGTGATTAATAAATCGTCTAACTGGATTTACCTGAAGCGATTCTTGGTATCTCTAAACGAAAAAGCACGCATCAAAAGCGAGCAATTTCCAGATGCATTTGATTGGGAAAAACCGTATCCTCGGTCTTTCGACGAATTTGACGAGCGCTATACCGCACCCGTGCATGGATTTGCCTCGGCGGCAGATTACTGGGAAACCTGCAGCAGCATTCATCACCTTGATCAAATAGACCGACCGGTACTACTCATCAATGCGAAGGATGATCCGTTTTTGTCACCTGATTGCTTTCCGGAGAAAAAAGCCAAAAATCATTCCTTTTTTCATTTGGAAGTGCCAACTTATGGAGGGCATATCGGTTTTGTTAGTAAAAGAAAATCAGGAAGTTATTGGTCAGAGCGTCGCGTGTTTGAATTTTTGGATTCGCTTTCGCGAAAATAGATTCATAAATATTCGTTAACATAGAATATTTTTGCAACGCCAAAGAGTTATAATGGATAGGTAGGGTAGGAACCATAAATCAAATGAATGTCTGAAGAAAACAACAATACAAATACTCAGGAACAAGAGCGTCAAAACAAGATATTTGGCCTCATCTGGAAAAGAATCCGGCAATTCTTCCTGGGATTAGTGTTGTTGGTGATAAGCATTTACCTTATTTTCCAGATTCCTTATGTCCAAAACTGGGCCGTTCAAGAGCTCACCACTAAGCTCAGTGAAACCCTCGATTCTAGAGTGTCACTCGATCGTTTCTATCTTTTGTTTATCGATAAACTGGAAATAGAAAATTTTTATGTCGAAGATACACAGGCTCAAGATACTTTGTTGTTTAGCAGGAAACTATATGTCGATATCAATAGTAATGTCTTTACTTTGCTTCGACGCGGGATTATTATTCAAGATGTACAACTCAGAAATGCCCAATTTAATATTCGAAAACAAGAAGGGGCGACCGAAAACAACTTGCAATTTTTGTTAAGTAAGCTTTTCAAACCTGACACTGCCCGCGTTGATGAGGAGCGGCGTCCTTTTCAAATGGATTTGGAGCATGTGTACTTAGAAGATGTTTTGTTTGAAAAAGATGATAAAGTTCGAGGGCAACGTTTTAAAATGTATGTTGGCCGAGGAGAGATTGAAATTAATGAACTTTCACTTCCCGAAAATCGCATTGATATTTCCACCCTTTATTTAGCTGATCCCATTGTTGAAATTGACGAGTTTCCAGAGGTTTTGCCACCAGGCGAAGAAGCGGTTCAGGAGGAATTATCAGAACAAGACACAAGCGAATTTCGAATATTTGTCGATCAGTTTAGTTTACTCAATGGCCATTTTGATTTTAACAATTACCGAAGGTCACCAGAGCGCATGCTGCCAGAAGATCAGATTGACTACGACCACATGCAAGTTCGCGATATTGATGTACTAATCGAACAATTTGATTTTGACGTCATTCAGCACGATTATCGCGGTATGGTTCGCAACTTTAGCTTACGCGAAAATAGTGGGTTTCGAGTAGAATCTCTTAAAGCAAAAGAAGCGGCGGTCAATTGTCAGGAAATGATCCTTAATGATTTCAAACTGGTCACGCCATATAGTACACTTGGCGACACCTTGCATTTTTCTTATGATTCTTATTATGACTACCGATCATTCGTAGATGATATCGTAATGGATGGCAAAATCCGCCAGTCGGCTGTTGCCGTAAAAGACATTATCACCTTTGCGCCAGCTTTGAAAGACAATGCCTTTTTTAGATCAAATCAGGAGAAAGTACTTGATTTGCAGGGTAATGTATCTGGTTCGGTCAATAATTTGAGGGGACGGCAGCTCGATATTCGGCTTGCTGATGGCTCCATTATTCGCGGTCGGTTCAATTCCGACAGTTTGGCCGTGAGAGATCAAGAAGTTTTACAGCTCAAACTAGAGCAATTAACTACTAGCGTACGCACTTTGCGTCAATTGATTCCGGGCTTCGATCTACCTTCCAATTTTGACAACTTAGGGCGGCTTGATTTCCAGGGGCGTTTTACTGGCTTTTTTGCCGATTTTGTGGCAGAAGGTGCCTTGAAAACAGATATCGGGAATGCCCGAATGAACATGCACATGGATTTCAAGCAGGGTAGGGACAAAGCTACTTATGACGGAAATTTATCACTAGAAAATTTTGATCTCGGCATCTGGTCAAACAATGCTGACTTCGGTTTAATTAGTGCGACTTCATCAGTCAAGAATGGGTTTGGCCTTTCGGCAGATATAGCTCGTGCGGATTTAAGTGCGGATATCAAGCAATTTACCTTCAAAAACTACACTTATAAGGATGCCAAAATAACGGGTGTGCTCGCACAAAACCTGTTTAATGGTAATATGGATTTTAAGGACGATAATGTCGATTTCAAATTTATGGGAGAGGTCAATTTTCAGGATAGCGTTCCGAAATTTGACTTTTATGCTTCCATTAATCGTTTTGCACTTCAACAGGTAAATCTTTCGGAAAAGGATGTGGTTATATCTGGCGAAGTAGAACTACAATTACAAAACCAAAGAAATATAGGCTTGGTAGGTGAGGGAAATATTGCAGATTTACTCGTTACCTACCAAAAAAATAAACAATATCAACTTCGGAAATTATTTGCGCACCTCGATTTTGGGCCGCTCGGCAGAAAGCACCTTACACTTCGTTCCGATCTGGTAGATGCTACGCTGGTTGGTGCCTTTGAAATTACGGAAATCCCCAATGCTCTTATGGGGCAATTTAAGAAAGTATTCCCCGGAATCACTTATCATCTGGGAATACGGGATTCTTTTCCGGTACGAAATCAACACGATTTCAGCTTTGATATTGCTATTAAAGACTCTAAAGGATTTAATCGTTTGTTAGATGATAAACTTGGCCGCCTTCAAAATATTACCACCATCGGCTATTTTGATAATGTGAGCGATAGTATAGAAGTGAAAATAAATGTTCCTGAATTAAGCTACAATGAATATACTTTCTATGACATTGCTTGCGACTTAAACTTACTTGGTGACGAGGGAGACCTTGGGGCTATAGTCGGGCAAACCGATCGAAAAGGAGAGGAGCTATTTCCTCGGGTAACTTTGCTGAGTGTGATGAAAGGCGATACCATTGACTTTGGCGTTAATTATGCTGCTACTTCTTTGAGCTTGCTCGATGACCTCAACCTAAATGGCGAATTTAGCGTGCAGGACAGTACTTTTATGCAAGTGGCATTTAATCAGTCCAACTTGGCTATTCTCAAAAAACCATGGGCGATTGATCGCAATAATTCCATCTTATTTTCCAGAGATAGTGTCTTTGTTGAAAACTTTAAATTGAGGCATCAAGAGGAAACGATTTCACTGAAAAGTGTAAATGGTAAAAGTATTAATCTGGCACTAGACAGCTTTAATTTTAATTTCATAGATGATGTATGGGAGTTCGAACCCTTTGACTTTGAAGGTACTTTTGGCGCAGAAGTGTCAGTAAAAAATATCTTTGAACTCACCGGTATTCAGGCTTCTGTTTTTGGAGATTCTCTTTTTATCAATGATGATGACTGGGGACGTGTTCGAATTGATGTGGACGTTGCTAGTCTGCAATCTCCGCTTTACGCAAATGCCAATATCACGAAATCCAATTCTCAGATTTTAATTGATGGTTATTATAATTTGCCCAATGCAGATCAACCCAAAAGCAACCAATTACCTACCGACCGCCAATCCAACTATTTCGAATTCAATACCGAGATTTATAATTTTCCACTCGACTTTGCGAGTTATTTCATAGGGAGTAATGTCTCTGATATTCTCGGTAATTTTGAAGCAGATGTACAGCTTTCCGGTTTCCCGGAAAAACCAAATATTGCTGGTTTTCTGCGTGCCTACAACGGTGCTTTCACGATAGATTACCTCAATACTCGTTATCACTTTGATGAAAGTTTTATCAATATCGACAATCAGTTGTTTGATGCATCAGGGACCATTATGAAAGACCGCGATAATAACGAGGCGGTTCTTTTTGGAGGTATTACCCACAAAAATCTGAAAAACTTTGGCCTGAATGCTCGCCTGAAAACGGATCGCCTATTAGCCATGAATGTTCCTAAAAGCCGGAATGAGCTTTATTATGGAAAAGCATTTGGCGCAGGAAATATCCTGTTCACCGGCGATTTTGAGCGAACAGATATATTGGTGGATGCCACCGTGGGCGAAAGCACCGAATTATATATTCCTGTCACCTCCACCACTGGGAATTCAAACATCGACTTTATTGACTTTGTCGATAAGTACAACAAAAACTATCAGCCCGGCACCGAAAATGAAGATGAGGATAACCGCATTCGTGGACTGAGCCTCGATATGAACCTAAATGTAACCGAAAAAGCAAAGGTAGAAATCATATTTAATGAGCAAGCCGGTGATAAAATTTCCGGAAGGGGACGAGGCAATCTCCAAATCTTGATTCCGAGAGGAAGCGATATGCAAATGTTTGGAAATTATGTAATCGAGGAAGGGGACTACCTTTTTACGCTTTACAATATCGCTAGTAAGAAATTTACAGTCAAACGAGGAGGAACTATCATCTGGAATGGTGATCCACTGGCTGCCAATATCAATCTGGAAGCTCAATATGGCGACATTCGTACTTCCGTCGCCAATTTTATTCCAGAGTACTTAGCTAGTTCCTCAGATGGCTTAGTAACAGAAGCTAGCCAACCGACGAAAGTCGATCTCAGCTTACAACTCCAAGGGGAGCTTTTGCAGCCTGTCATTAGCTTCGATATAAAATTCCCAGATGTGCGAGGCCGTTTGGCGACTTTCCTGGACAGTAAAATGCGAACCCTTCGCCAAGACCTAAATAGCCTCAACCGACAAGTGTTTGGCTTGATTGTCGTCGGCCAGTTTTTACCGTCAGATTTTGCCTTCACCGGGACGGATGTAATCTACAATACCTTGAGTGAATTTGTATCCAATCAATTATCCGTATTGGTTACTGAATTATTTTCGGAGGTTATCAACGAGGGCTCTGCCTTGAGCGGCATCGACTTCGATATTGCGTATTATCAGTCACAAAATTTGAATTTCCCGCAAGGGGAAGATATCTCAGCTGGAGAGGAATTTCAGATTGGACAACGTTTGAATTTTTATAATGACAAACTGGTTGTTTACCTGGGAGGTAATGTAGAAATTGGTAATCCGGTTCAGGCACCTACTGGCAATGGAACATTTATCGGAAATGACTTGGTTGTTGAATATACATTGAATGAAGATCGAAGCCTAAAGCTTCGCTTTTATCAGCGATTGCAGCCGGATGTAGGTGGTGGCCGAAAACTGCAAGTCGGCACAGGCTTAAGTTATCGCAAAGAATTTGATTCGTTTGGCGAATTTTGGCGAAGCTTAAAGAAAGACGTTAAAGACGATTAGTGAGGGTGGCCAGCAGCTCCGGGTCTATTTTCTTCCTCTCGTTTAGCTTGCTCACCAGTACGCATCACTTCTTCGGCACGTTCGATTCTTTGATCAACACGAGACAAAAACTTGTCTTTCAATTGCTGAAACTTCGTACGTTCTTCCTTTTTAGGCTGGAATACCATAAATAAGCTCATCACCATACCGAGCAACAAAGGCTGATCTTCGGTATACTCGCTTAGTTCATCCAGTGATACATCTTCCAATTCTTCCTTTTCCGGATAATCTTCCATAAGTTATTTGTTTATAACCAACTCCAGATATACTGGCAAGTGGTCACTGAATCCTCCATAATAATTAGGGCCACCATAGGTGCGATTTGGCTTTGCGCCAAATTTTCTATCTTGGTACATCATCCAATCTTTCCTGAAGATAGTAGGATTTTGGATATAAACGCCATCTTCTCGATCATATAAAGCTGCAGATACGATAATGTGGTCTAGCATATTCCAATTACCTCTATAATTGTAAGAACCCTTGTTCTGTTGATTGAGTGCCCCAAAACAGTCATACAAAAAGCCTGGAATCGGCGGATTAGCATTTTCGAGCACGCCTAAAATCGTACGGATACTATTGTTGTCGGGTTCGTCATTGAAGTCACCCATGATAATCATATTGGCATTAGGGTCTTGATTTAGTAAGTCGTTCATGCGCTTGCGCAATTGTGCAGCCACATACAATCGTTTAGGCTCCGACTTTTCAAGACCGCCACTTCGACTTGGCCAGTGGTTGACAAAAAAGTGCAGCTTTTCGCTATTATTGATTAGACCTTCGACATACAATATATTTCTAGTTGTATAAGGCTGCTTGACAATTCGTTCTGGAAAGCTAATCTGGATCGTATCGGTGTTTGTTGGTTTAAATACAGCCGTTTTATAAAGTAAAGCCACATCAATACCTCGGTAATCATTGGATTCGATGATAATAGGCGCATAACCTGCTTTTTTCAGGCTGGTCTTTTCGCACAAATCATCCAGCACTTTTTTGTTTTCTACCTCCTGCAATCCAATAAAATCAGGCAAACCCATGCTGTCTATGACTTTGGCAATTTGTGCCAACTTTTTGTCGTAGCGTTCCTGTGTCCACTGTTGTCTGCCTGTCGGCAAAAAATCATCATCATTATGATTGGGGTCATTTTGCAAGTCAAACAAATTTTCCACATTATAGGTGGCAATCTTGTAAACTTGTTGCCCATTTAGCGCAAGCTGAAAAAGACAAAAAATGAATACTATAGATAAACGATACATCTTTTATTGCTGATTTTAAGTATGCAAACTGCTTCGATTGACGCCTTGGTTTTTTACCTTTCAACCAATTTTGGGCGTTTTCACTATGAGTCGGTAAAAGTAAACAATATCCATGAGTTTAGGCTAAGTCCCAACAAAAAAGCACCTTTAGTAGAAAGGCATCTTTAGGGAAGAAGATTGGAAAAAATACAAAAATGCCAAGCATAAATAAACGATCCAGAATTAGGTATTGTTTTTACCTTTGTAATCAATCTAAGTAGTTAGACGGAATTATGAACAAGTGAAATTTGTCCATAATTTTGATCCGTCACTTAAATTCAATTATGCTAAGCCAAGCTTCCCTTGATTTTCTGCGCGATTTGGCGCAAAATAATAATCGTGAGTGGTTTCATGAAAACAAGAAACGCTACGAAAAAGACTTAAAAAAGCCATTTCAAAATCAAGTCCAAATCTTGATTAATGTCTTCCAAAAACATGATCCGGAAATACAGATCGAACCCAAACAGGCTATTTTTCGGATTAATCGCGATACGCGTTTTTCAAAAGACAAAACGTCTTACAAAACGAATGTGGCTGCTATCATCTCAAAGGAAGGTCGCAAAGGCAAGGAATATCCTGGCTTTTATTTTCATTTTGAGTTTGGTATGCTCATGATGGGTGGGGGAGCTT
>JALEHC010000624.1 GCA_022763215.1 Saprospiraceae bacterium | reverse complement strand
CCTATACGCCTTTCTTCCTTGGCAAAAACACTTCCGCCATCATGCAGCGCACACTTCCACCTCCAAAGGTTTCGATTGTAGGAATTGAACTATAAAGTATCTCTGTATATTCTTCAATTTTTTCTAATTGATCTTCATACAAGCTTTCATAAGCTGTTTCAGACATCACCAGATAACTTTTGCCGTCTTTTGATTTGACCTGAAGCATATTACCGGCAAAGTCCAGCATTTGATCCATACTAATTTCGATAATCTCTTTCCCTGAATTCTCGATAGCCTCGATCACATCTTGGCGTTCAATAATATCTTCGATCACGTCCAGGCAAATTATTGCAAAGTCTTCGCCTAATGCCATCATGACATTCGTGTGGTAGATTTCCTGCCCTTCATCATCAATCGCTGTGAAAATAATAGGCTCATAAGCTAATTTTCGCGCAAACTCCTCTACCAATTTTCGGTGCGTGCGGGGGCTCAGGCAAGCATACATAATCTCATTGGGGCGATCCAAAATCAGGCTGCCGGTTCCCTCGAGGTAAATTTCGTCAGCTTCCCGATTTTCAAGATGAAAATGATCGTTAATTTCAAAATGCTCCTCCAATTGCTCCAAAATATCCATGCGTCTTTCCTTTCGGCGAATAGCAGAAAACATCGGATAGGTTACCACTCTCCCACTTTCGTGAAATGTGACCCAGTTATTTGGAAAAATAGCGTCCGGTGTGTGTGGCTCGGGCAAGTCTTCCACAACGATCACTTCTACGCCTGCGGCCTGAAGTTTGGCCACAAAAGCATCAAATTCTTCCAGTGCTTTTTGCTGAATATCATTTGCGCTAAGCGAATCATCTTTCGTTTGGAAAGCATTATTAACGGCTGTTTCTTCATTATACCCAAAGGCAGCCGGTCGTACCATAAGGATGGTATCTGTAATTTGTTGTAAACTCATTTTAATTCCAGGTGGTTGCTTTTTCTTTCATTTCTTTGGCCAGCTCTTGTCCCAGATAATTATCCATGAGGTAATGTCCCAGGTAAATTACCGGAGTAAGAGCAATTGCCACTATAAATTTATAAATATATTGGACACTTGAGATAGCAAAAAACTGATTTATTGCCCAAGGTTCGCCTCCTAAATTAGTTAATTGAGGCCCCAGAACAAAAGCTATATACGTCACTACAAAACTATCGACTAACTGCGACACCAATGTAGAACCCGTTGCTCGCAACCAAATTTTGTTTTCCCCAGTTATTTTTTTAATCCGATGAAAAGAAACAACATCCACAATCTGAGCTACTAAAAATGCAATAATCGACCCTACAATAATCAACATTCCTTGCCCCAAAATAGCCTCAAAAGCTGCCTGCATATCCGGTACACCTTTATCTGCACTTTGCCCAATCCACCAGCTAGCCGGTACAAAGGAAATAGAAATGTAAATCATAGCAAAGGCATAGGCAATCAAACCAACCGTCAGATAAGATAAAAAGCGGATGCCTCGCTTACCGTAATATTCATTGATAATATCCGTCATGACAAACACAATTGGCCATAATAAAACACCGGCCGGAAAGTCAAGCGAACCTTCATAATTGAACAAATACAGATGGATTTTATTCCAACCCAATGTACCTTCGAGAGAGAAAATTTTTACAGCAATAAACTCGGCAATAAGGGCATTACAAACAAAAAAACCGGCCAAAATCAGAAATAATCTGGTCGATTTGTTATTTATTACATTAGAAACACTCATAAATGTTTGCTTGATTTTAGAATGTTTGTTTCTGAAGAAATCAAAAACAACCAATTTAATTCATTTTCTGCGTTCTATTACAGCAACTCAGCTAATAACAGATATGAAGCTATTAAAAATCTTTTTTCCAGTACTTTTTTCCTTGATTCAGGTGGCTTTGGTCGCACAAACCAAAATTAGTCCTGATATTAATCTAAGAGACAAACAACAATTGCATCAATTGGTTACCAATCGAGGGGATCAATTTTTAGGCCGTATCCTTTATCTCGATGGCAATAAAGTTCGTTTTGAGCTCAATTCCGGAAGTATCATCACCTACAAACTCGAAGAAATCAGTGAGTTGGCTGTCATTAATCGCGAAACGGAAGAAATCACAGATGAGCAGTTTTTTTATCCGTTCTCAGAATTATTTATCAGTCGAACAGCATTCAATTTGAGTCAAGGCCAGAAACAATTCCAAAATTCACAATTGATTTTATCCAGATTTGACTTTGCAGCTACCGATAATTATTCCATCGGAGTGGGCTACATTATGCCTTATTCGCTTTTGCTAAAATCAAAGATTGCAACCAATAACGAGTCGTTTTTCAACTTTGCAGCTGGCCTCGATTTTGTTTTTGGCCTCTCAGGAGAAGAAACTTCTCAGCGGTTATTTCATTTTTATGGAGTAACCACTATTGGAAATCGCTCTAATTTTATTAATATTTCCCCGGGTATTGTTATACCATTGAGGACACCCGAAAATACAAGTAGAGTTCGTACACCATTGTTTATTTCGATAGGTGGCGTATTTAGCGTAAGCGAGCAATGGAAGGTCATTGTCGATACGCTTTACCTGGATCAACTCGATCGATCTTGGTATCCAGGCATTGGGCTCAGTTTTTTACTCGGTAGAAATCGCTTTGATGGGGGGCTATTTTATTTTTCAGACTTTATTTCCGAACCCGTTTCCGCCCCCGGCGTTGGATATATGATCACTTTTTAAACTTAATTACCATGGGAAAGAATAAAAAAAATAGATCAGGAATCGTCTTTTCAACTAATCCTGACTTCGAATATTCTTATGAAGAAGACCAGGAACAGGAAGAACTACCTGCCAATCAGCAAAAACTTCGGGTTATGATCGACCGGAAGCAACGCAAAGGCAAAGAAGTGACTTTGGTGACTGGATTTGTAGGTCCGGAAGATAGCCTAAAGAATTTGGGTAAGCTCCTTAAATCAAAATGTGGGGTTGGTGGTTCTGTAAAAGATGGTGAGATCATTATTCAAGGCAACCAACGCGATAAGGTCGTTGAGTTGTTGCTAAAAGAAGGGTTTTCCAACACCAAAAAAGCAGGAGGTTAATTTTTCAACCGCCACGCCCTGGCTAACATAATGACCCGGTTATAGTTTTTCATACCTTCCTCAATGCCTTGAGCTTTCAAGTAGGTATTATAGGCCACATATCGAGCTCTCGGCATAATATCTGGGTATTGAAATAGATTTTCATTAATGGCATCTAGGTCCGCTTGTATGCCTTGGGGCAAGCTTTCGCGAAATGCCCAGTACCGCTCGCGGTCATACCGCTGGTAATTGATGGCAAGGGTGCGCCAAATAGCCAGATGTCCGGCGTATTTCACGAAAGTGTTATCTGAGTTGATGCAGCCGACATAACCGAGAAAGTTACAGCTTCCTTCGTCGCCAAATCCATATCCATGCCCCATCTCATGCGTCATCACATACGGCCATTGGAGGTAGTGCAAACCTGCATCGACATGCCCCTCTCCCGTCAGCGGGAAATACAGACCAGAGGAACTAAAGCGCAGGAAAATACCCTTGGGGTACAGTAATCGTGCACGTACCCGGCCGTTTGTAGGATAGCCCCATTGTGCTAGTTGCTGCTCAAGACTTGCTCTTAGCTCTTTTTCGAGTTTATCAGGCATTTTGGCTTTCGCCAAAACAATAGAATCATTAATATTACTGATCTCTGATCTGAGTTTAATAATTTGATCGGTATGATGTTGTAATTCTTCCCATAGCTGCTCTTTACTGAGCGGATTTGGCTCAAGGCCAATCGTATTTTCAAGATCAACACGCGCATAATTAAAACCCCATAAGAATAGAAAAAAGAAGACCACTGCCATCCAGAAAGCAACAACAGACACAACTGCTCGCCCCAGTTTGACCTGCCATTTTGCGTCCCAGCGCCAAAACTTCACGGCTCGACTAACTAAAATAACCAGCAAAAAACAGAAAAAGACATAAATTAAAGCCACCGGAAACCAGGCCGCCAGAAAATCAATAGAGACACGTATAAGCGTAAACAAGCCTCGGCTATAATACTGCTCGATGAGCATAGGGTATTGGCCCAGCAATAACCTCAATACCAATGCAAAGAGGCCCAAACCTATCCAAATCAGACTTTTTTTAGTGAAGATTGCTTTCAAGAGTACTTTTTTTGGCTGTAAACTTTTAAACGAATAAAATGTTTTATTCTTTTGTATGTCATTTCTATAACAGACTTGTCCTGACGAGGACATTTGAATCTGACAACGATTATCAATATAGAACTTAGGATTCTACAACTTGTTATAGTAAGTGGAAATAATTTTTAAATAACGGTCAAAAACTGCAAAAAATGGCTTTCGAATTCACAGATGATAATTTCGCAACAACTACAGAGAAAGGAGTACACGTAGTCGACTTTTGGGCAGAATGGTGTGGTCCTTGTCGCCTAGTAGGTCCTGTCGTAGAAGAATTAGCAACTGAATACGAAGGAAAAGCGACAGTCGGTAAAGTGAACGTAGACCACCAACCGAATGTGTCTATGAAATACGGCATCCGCAGTATTCCTACAATTCTGATTATCAAAGATGGTGAAGTAGTCGATCAGCACGTTGGTACGATTACAAAAGCTGCCTTGGCGTCAAAAATTGACAAGCAGCTTCAATAATAGATAAATTTATATTAGTTTAAGCCCTTATTCGATCGTTTTTGGTTCGAATAAGGGCTTTCGTTTTTAACCTCTAAATTATTTGAATGAGCTTACTGGATAACATCAACGTTCGGGATCTCGGCAATCTGGAGCTATTAGCTAAGCAGGTGGTCGAAGGGTTTATCATTGGTTTGCACAAAAGTCCGTTTCACGGATTTTCTGTCGAATTTGCAGAGCATCGCCTCTACAACCAGGGGGAATCTACCAAAAATATTGACTGGAAAGTGTATGCCCGCACCGACAAGATGTTTGTCAAACGTTTTGAGGAAGAGACGAATTTGCGGTGTCAGATTGTCATTGATGCTTCTTCTTCCATGTATTTTCCGGAAATTAGCAAGACGAGCGATGATGTCATCAATAAGCTTCGTTTTTCTGCTTTAGCGGCAGCGGCATTGATGAACTTGTTGAAAAAGCAAAGAGACGCTTTTGGTCTGAGTATTTTTGATCAGTCCGTGAACATGCATACGCGTTGTAAATCCAGTACTTCGCATTATCGTTTGCTGTTGAGCTATCTGGAACAACTCATTAACAATCCAGAACGCAACAAAATGACGAATGCGGCGGAGGCGCTGCACCAAATTGCAGAGAGTATTCACAAACGCTCATTGGTGATTATTTTCAGCGATATGTTTGAGCAAAGTGAGCATGTTGAGCAATTGTTTTCTGCGCTGCAACACCTCAAACACAATAAGCACGAGGTCGTACTTTTTCACACCGTTGATAAATCAAAAGAGGTAGATTTTGATT
>JALEHC010000623.1 GCA_022763215.1 Saprospiraceae bacterium | reverse complement strand
TTCGATGTCTTCTGGTTCTTTTGACGTATATTTTCGTTGTTCTTCAGTCGCTTAGCTAAGGCTAGGCTCCTTCATCACGCCTCAATCTACGCCAAAATCCCTACGAAGCGAATCGAAACATTTTTATTTGCCCGTTACTAAGGAATCGGACGCGTTAATCTAAATTCAATTCGACGATTCAGGCGGCGGCCAGCCGCCGTTGTATTGGGTGCAACCGGAAATGCCTCGCCATACCCTTGCGGGTTGAGCTGCTTTCGCGGAATGCCACGATCCTCCAGGTATTTGGCGACAGCCTGAGCACGCTGAAGCGAAATGCTTTGATTTGCTTGTCTTGAACCACTACTGTCTGTAAATCCGAAGATATCCAGTATCATACCCGGATTTTTTTTCATATGCTGTACAAGTTGATCTAGCTCTGCCATAGAACTAGGCCTAACCTTCGATTGACCGCTATCAAATTGCAAAGAAGGAAGCGTAATTGCTTCGCCCTCTCTTAGTTTTTGCGCCAGCCTATAATCAAGAGACTCCAGTGGTTTTGCTTCGCGATAATCCAGTTTTTCAAAGCAAATTGCATGCTTATTATTGTACCCGCCGGTGGCAGCAGTAACGCCCCAGTAAACACTCGGATTTCCTTGAAAAATTTTATTGATTATGTCTTTTCTAAACCAGATATAGCCCCGTCCGTCGATATAAACGGCCATTTTCTGATCAGCGGGGTCCCATTTTACTTTAAGTTGGTGCGTTTGACAATCCTCCAGATTGGGCAAGCGGTTAGGCCCCGCCAAATTATAAGCATGATTGATAGAGCCGTTTTTCAGGATTGCAATATGATCGTAAGAAGGATCAAGTAAGTGTTCATTTTCCCAAGTATCGATCTCAATACCAAGAGAAGGTCGCAAGCCAGCAAAGCCCATCCCCTCTCCAGCATAACCCGTTTGCTGCATTTTGGGATGGAAAGTAAAAACAATGCCATCCGCTCCATCTGCATCTTTACAGCCCAGCATGACATTAAGCTCTAATTCAAAAGGCGCGCGCAGGTCGATTGGCTTTTTATGCCAAATAGAACCAGAAGACCAATTGACCGGATTGGTCATTTGATAACAATTTTGGCCAGTCATTCGAGTATCGCCACTAATTTTAAAATCTTCCGGATTAAGTTTGGAATCTTGTGCCACGAGGGCGTAGGAAAGCAACAAGAAAAAAGTAAGGTGTAGAAACAAACGCATAATGGTCGGGATTGAGTATTTTGGTATGTCTTGCTAAAGCAACACTTATAAGGTAAGGATAAGTTCAATAACTTTCCACTACCCTGCCAGAAAATGACTCAATCCCAACTGAATATAGAAACTACGATTGCGTTCAGAATTATTTCACCGACTTATCGCACAGCAGTCATCTGATTGAAAGTCTGGAAATGAATTTCAAACAATTCTGTGTGCGTACCATTCTGATACTTGCCTTCCAGGCTAATACCATCAGCAGTTTCTGTCAGTTGTACATCCTGTAGGCGCATGCGCCAGTTGCCCTGGTTCATGTCCAGAATAACAACGACATTTTCAATCGGTGTAACAAACATTTGTAAACCAGATGCGCGTTCTTCCTGCAAGCGTTCGTTTTCGCCTTTAGAGGCAAACCACTGCAAGGAAGCACAAGCAATACCTTTGGCCGATTTGACCACTTGGCCACGTGCGTGCTCTACCCATTTGGCGGAAGCATCATCGCTTTTACTGGTAATTACAAAAGGAATTTGATCTTGAGAAGAAGCCGAGAACTGGCTTTCTAACTGTCGGAAAAGTTGCG
Organism: Saprospiraceae bacterium; assembly: GCA_022763215.1. Taxonomy (GTDB): domain Bacteria; phylum Bacteroidota; class Bacteroidia; order Chitinophagales; family Saprospiraceae; genus JALEHC01. The sequence goes on along the minus strand of JALEHC010000623.1, from coordinate 3,910 downwards.
CATCCGTCTGGCTAAAGCCGGAAAGTGCGAATAGCCACAATAGCATGGCCGTTAGTACATGGGATTTCATTACTTCTAATTTTGAATGTTATGGGATTCCTTCATTTATGCGAAGGTAATTGGGAATATTACCTCACACATGAAATATTTTTTTGGATATATGTTCTATTGCTATAAAAATAAGAAAAAAATAGATGCCGTGCTGAGATCATTTAATTTAGGGACGGTTTTATCAGGAAGTGGTCACTTTTAGGAGTGGAAAGGTTGAGGAAACACCCAAGTTTTCACTATCTATTCAAAAAGCTAAGCCTACGACAAAACATTTGACCATCTTCTCCTTTATTAGTAGTGTTACTTCACTAATCCAACACCAATGACCAATTCAAGCCCGTTTTTCATTCCTGCCGTCGATCAGCAATTTTTTGATCAAACCGAAAATAACTTGCATCAGGCTGCTCAAATCATTGCCCGATTTGGCCAAACCTACCTGCCACACCAAGATGATGAAAGCCATCCAAGTATGAACTGGGACTTGCTTCAAAAAAAATTATTAGGCCGACCTACCGAAGAACCTTACCCCTTCCGACTTGGTGTTCAATTACCTTCATTCGAATTACAACTGCTCAATAACCAAGGAAAAGTACTCCATAGTTTCGCATTAGCGGGAAAAACACCTGCTGAAGCGGCTGAATGGCTACGCCAAAGTTGGGTTATGACCGGGCACGAAGCGAAAAATTTGGCAGAAATGCCCTATGATATGCCTGAAATGAAAGGTGAACATTATCTCGAAAATGATGCGCAAGCATTGCAGGCATGGATGGCACAGCGTAGCTTTGCCCATGAAGCCTTGGAAGCCGTTCGAAAGCAGTTTGACACCACGGCAGAGATCAACATCTGGCCACATCACTTCGATACGGGGCTTTACCTCCAACTTAAAGATTCTGATAATTCCCAGACCAAAGCGCTTGGCTATGGTTGGGCAATTGCAGATGGCATGGTAGCCGAAAACTATCTCTACGTCTATGCATGGGCACCGGAGATAGACATGGATTATGAAGCACTATCACCGCTAAATGCTGGTCACTGGCATATCGAAAAAGATGGCTGGAAAGGTGGAATTTTGAAAAGTTCGGAATTGGCAGCCAAGCCTACCGCTGAAGAACAAGCAGAAATGGCCGCCAAATTTCTGAAAGATAGTACCAATGGATTACTAAAATTGATGAACCATCCCAAAGTCGTTCGATAATTATTTAAGCTCTTTCCAACTCACAAAATAATCTGTATCGGGAGCAATCGCGATCAGATATCGAGAAAGTGGATATTCAATGTGGAAAGTGATGCCTTTATCGTCTAACGAAAAGTTTTTCACTTGTTCTGCATCTATTTTAAAATCAGCCAGTTGTTCATGACCTTCTTCCATCTCTTCAACCCGCTTGGCCAACTCCTTGTTTAACTGTTCAAAAATGCGCTTTTCTTTGGAAGCTGGTATAAAGTCAGAATAGGTTAATTGTTTTCCAGTTTTATAATTGAATGTAAAATACTGGGTATGATAAGACAAATAAGCCCCCAGAAACTCCGTTTGAAAGACTAAAGTTATCAGGCTATCATTCTGATATAGTAGGTCATAATCAAGGCTGATAGTCCCACAAGCACAATCGGCATAATCTGTTTTGATATCCGCTACTTTGTCGTATAACAACTCATCAAAACTTAATTTTGCTTCAATGGCTTCAGCAGCTTTGCGTGTAATTTGCTGAAAGCGAGGACGTACCAGGAATGCACGCTGGTCGCGTTCTTCATAATAAAGTGCCACTGCTTCCGGATAAATGAACACTGGTGCTTGTTCTTTTTTAAGTTGTTCGATCACAACAAACGGGCTCGATTTTTTGGTGCGTGGATTGATCCAGCTTCCGCTAAAAATCTGCCGTCCGTGCTGATTGTCTTTACGGAGTATCCCCTGAAAAACACCTGTCTTTTTGCCTTGGCTATCAAACTCCTCCAGCGTCAGTTCGTAATCGCCGGTTTGGGTTTGTGTGGTATGGCCTTTAAGCATCAGGTCTTTGCCAATTTTTTTATACTGATAAGTGCCATCGGCTTTTTTACCACTTAGCTCTAATTCCATCAAAATGGGGTATTTTTCTGCAATGGCACCATGAAATTGCTGTCCATAAAGGTAAGAGGAGCACAAAATAGCAACGAGAAAAATCAGGTAATGACGCATATATTTTTTCCCGGCAATATAGTAGATTTTAGCGCTAATTTGCACAAACTTTAACAAGCTTCCTGTTCCCAAATAATCACGACTTCATCATATCTGTTTTCTGGTACATTCGCTTCAGGTTCCAGGCCATCAGGCCAAAACCACAAGCGATGATGGCATTTACACTTCCGTGGAAAGTATACATCCATGGAATCGTCAAAAACGGCAGTTGCTCCTGTAATCGAAGTGCATACAATACGGCAACGCTCATACTAAACACCAAGCCGAGACTCGAAAAGCCAAGCATCAACCGGAACATGTCGGTATGCCTTTCGGCAAATAATACCCGAATTTGGGCAATAGCCAGAATAAAACCTCCAGCAATTGTAGTTAGTGCCCCAAGTTTTTCTATCCATCCCGGGCCATCAAAATGGCCAATCGTAATGCCAGTGGCCGTTGCCGGAATACCGATTAACATACTGAAAGTCAGTACCCAACTCATGGTTTTGTTCAGGTAAGGAATGGTATACTGCGCCAGCAGTAATACAATGAAGCCGAGATAATGAAAGTGCGTGGCCGTCAATAAAACGATGATGGGCGAAAAGCCCATAGGTTGAAAGTCAAGTCGGTCAGCCAAGGCCCATAGTATACCAACGGCAAGAATGGTTACCGAAGCAGTACTGAGCAAGTGTGCAGGTGTCCATTTCCATTCTTTGAGGAAGTGTACAATTTGCCGAAAGGCAAAATAAGCGACCCAAAAGAAATATGGCAAAACCATTAATCCAGCTGTTAAGCCTTTCGGAAGTAAAAAGGAACCTGCAAAAATAATCCCGACCGGAAGGTAATAAATAGAGCGGAACGGGTGGTAAACAAGGTATTGGCTGAAGCACAAAGGCATCCAGACTAGTGGTGCCATGATGAGTATAAGGTATACCCACTGCACAGCTTCCAGCTGAAAGGGGTAGAAATAAAACAGGCATAATAACCAGACAAATGCACCAAAAAGAGTACTAGTTTTCATGTTGGGAGGCAATTAGAAAAACGATTGCAATATAGCAAATCAGCCATTTTGGGAAGATACCCATTCCTGCATGGCCTTCAATGAATCATACCCGAAACGTTGCTGTTGTGTTCGCACAAACCAATAAGCACCTTTCGCAAGAAAGTGCTGAGGCTTGGAAAAAGCTTCGATATGGTACCAAACATTATCGTCTTCATCCATGCGAACCATAAATATTTCTTCGCCTTTTTCGATATGTGCCGGTAAAGTGCCATAAGCAAAGCCAAATCGGCGCTCTTCATCAATCGTGTACACAATTCGGCAAGCATTGATCCACCACACACCAAATAGTCGGGCACACATAGCCAGACTTTGGTTTTGGATAATTGGTATGGGCTGTGGTATAATCCGCGTCCATGAAGGCGGAAACATCTTCCACTGCCGAATTCCCTCTTTTGCTTGCTCAAAACAAGCCATCCCCTTTCCGAGCATGACTTTTTTGCGGTCGTGATCATAACCCGCCGGAAATTGATCGAGTGAAGCACCTACATGATGATAAGAATAGGAGGCCGTATGCTGATCACTTATAAATTCATCAAACCATTGCCTGGAAGGTAATTGAGGGTATATGCGCATATTTTTTGATCGCAATTTACATTATTTTCAAAATATTCTGAAAATAAAATCATTTCTTTTATTACTCAAATATT
>JALEHC010000622.1 GCA_022763215.1 Saprospiraceae bacterium | reverse complement strand
TTGCCAAGTCCACAAAATGTGGGTGGTGACGATGCAATTGACAGTGATGCTGATCCGGTTATGGGCATGACCGAAATCTTTACGATTGAAAGCAATGAAACTGACCTAACTTGGGATGCAGGTTTCTACTCGAAGTGTGATAATCTCGATAACCCAGGGACTATTTCCGGCTATCAGTTCTTGTGTGGCCCAGGTAATGATCCTGATCCGATTGTAAGTGTAACTGATCCATCTGGTGGTTCTGGTGAAATCGAATACTTATGGATGTATAGCACCGTACCTGGTCCATTCGATCCAGCCATTTGGGTGCCCATTCCAAATTCAAATACCGCGTCTTTCGATCCGGGACCACTATTTGAAACGACTTACTTTGCACGTTGTGCTCGTCGCGAATGCTGTACAACTTATCTCGAAAGTAACATCATCGTGATTGAAGTAGGCGATGTAGCTGTTGCAAATATCAACGGCCCATCATTGGTTTGTTCTGGCGAAGAAAATAACTTCTTTGCAGCTGGCAACGGCCCGGGAGCAGTTGTTGAATGGAACTTCGGTCCAAATGCAACTCCTCAGACGGCTACTGGTAGCCCGGTAGGTGTTACATTCAACTCTTTCGGAACCTACACCATTGAGTTACAGGTAACAGAAGATGGCTGTACGTCAACTGATTACAAAGAAATTACGGTAAGTAACAGCCCAGCCGTTTGTATGAGTGGTTTGGTCATTGATGTTGAAGTGCTCAATAGCAATTCTGACATCAGAGTAGAGTGGCAGTTAGAAGATCAGGACGAAACCATGATCTACACCGTAGAGCACTCTATCGACGGTATCAACTTCGAAGCAGTTGGTCTGGTCGTAAATGAAACAGAACAGATTGATCATATCAACTACTATCAGTTTATCCATGAAGATCCGAAGCAAGGACGTAATTACTATCGTGTGAAAGTTACCGATAATGATGGTTTGCAAGCACATTCTCAAATTGCAGAAGCTATTATTTACGGCGATTCACGACTGATGATGATTTATCCAAACCCAGTTCAGGATCAAATGGTGATTGAATTGTTCGAAACCTACGAAGATGATGTAAATATCCGACTAATCAGTATGGATGGTCGTGTATTGCAACAACTGAGCGTAGATTCCGCAACGAAGCGAATCCCACTCGGAATGACGAATTATCCATCCGGAACTTACCTCGTTCAGGTAAGATATGGCAAACTGGATGTGAAGACATTCAAAGTGGTGAAGCAATAATAAAAAAATAGATATCTTCTTCAGGGTTGTCATCTTTCCGTTGGCAGCCCTGTTTTTTTTCTCCCTTCACGCCATTCTTCGGACAGGTTCGGGAAATTTAACCGTTACTAGTGTCCAACAGAATACTTTTTTTTATATGAAGGAAAATTTGAACGAGCTGGTTTATAACTACTTGTGAAACAAGGCCTAAAATTACTTTTACAAGCCCCTTGCGATTGCTGAATAAAGCCATTATACTTGCAACATAAATCATTACAAATGAAATATTCTTCACTACATACATGCTGCTGTTGCTGTACTTTCCCGAGTCCATACTCTGGCAGTTGAGGTATTGAAGAAGTTGTAAAAGACTAAAAAAGCCTTTCCAGAGTACATCTTTGGAAAGGCTTTTTTGATTGTGTTAACTAACAAAATGACTCAAATGATTTCGTATCCATTTTCATCTCAAGCATGCTGCTGTTGCTGTTGTTGCTGCTGCTGTTGTTCTGACGAACACAGAGATGGAATTCCTATGATACGAAGTCGAATAAAATAATTTCCTATAAGATATATTTTAATTCGAAAGCCCTTCAGGAATTTCCTCCTGAAGGGCTTTTCCTTTTTGTGCTTAAACCAATAATGATTACCATGCAACACCATTCAAAAATTGACCAAATTGACGAAGCTGTAAAAAATGACATCCAAGAACTCCAAAAACGGATTCAGGATTACCACCTCGGTCGGGAAGATGAAGAGCGCTTCAAACTTTATCGTCTTACTCGTGGGGTTTACGGACAACGACAGACCGGCGTTCAGATGTTTCGTACCAAAATTCCTTTTGGAAAAATTACTAGTCAGCAATTGATTCGCTTAGCAGATATTTCTGAAAAATATGCTACGGGTAATCTGCATCTGACTACTCGTCAAAATGTACAGTTTCACTATGTAAAACTCAACGATTCGCCCGCTATCTGGGCTGATTTGGCGGAAGCCGGACTCACTGCCCGCGAAGCTTGCGGTAATACAGTCCGAAATATCACCGCTTCTGCAAAAGCCGGAATCGATCCGAACGAATTATTCGATGTATCTCCTTATGTGCAGGCTTCTTTTGAGTTTTTTCTTCGCAACCCGATTTGTCAAGAAATGGGTCGAAAAATAAAACCGGCATTTTCTTCTTCCGACCACGATTCTGCTTTCACCTATTTTCATGATTTTGGATTTATTCCAAGACTTAAAGAAGAAAATGGCCAACAAGTTAAAGGCTTTAAACTAGTTGTTGGTGGCGGCTTGGGCGCCGTCTCTATGGTTGCTCATCCGGTTTACGACTTCATTCCAACGGATCAGATCATTCCATTTATGGAGGCCGCTATTCGAGTTTTTGATCGGTACGGAGAACGCGAAAAACGCATGAAAGCCAGAATGAAGTTCCTGATTCAAAAGCTGGGCCTTTCTACTTTCCTCGAACTAATCGAAACGGAACGCAAAGGCCTTGCAAAACAATCCGTTCCAATTGATGACTCCATCGTTCCCACTTTAATCCCGATAAAGAAAAATATCACTCCTGCCAAAGCCACTCATCCTGAGGAATTCGAAAAATGGCTCGCTTCCAATACTTTTCAACAAAAACAATCCGCATTTTATGCCGTACAAATCCGGGTACCTCGTGGCGATATCCATGCCAAAACGGCTCGTCAACTAGCCGCTATCGTGCAGGAATTAGCTGCTGATGATATTCGGATTACCGTTAATCAGGGCCTGTTGTTGCGTTTTATCCAACCAGAACTATTGCCTAATGTATTCAATCGCTTACGCGAAATCGGACTCGCTGCACCAGGCTTTGATTCCATTGCGGATATCACAGCTTGTCCGGGTACGGATACCTGCGCACTAGGTGTCACCAATTCGACTGGGCTTGCTGAAGTTTTGGAGGCAGTGATCGAACAAGAGTACCCACATCTGATTTTGGAAAATAATCTCAAAATAAAAATCAGTGGTTGTATGAATTCCTGTGGTCAACACATGGCCGCTAATATTGGCTTTCACGGCAGTTCAATCAAAAAACGACCATTAGTTATTCCTGCTATGCAAATTGTTTTGGGCGGTGGGGTAGATGAATATGGCAAAGGTTTTATCGCAGAAAAAGTGATCAAATTACCAACCAAACGCATTCCGGATGCCCTTCGATTGCTCTTGGATGATTATGCGTCCAAAGCACAGGAAGGAGAATACTTCAATGATTATTACTATCGCCTTGGAAAGATTTATTTCTATGATCTGCTCAAACCACTTGCTCAGATTGATGTACAAGACCCTCATATTTTTCAGGATTGGGGACAAGAGGAAGCTTACCAGCAGGAAATTGGGGTAGGGGAGTGTGCTGGTGTAACCCTTGATGTTGTCTCTACCATACTGCAAGATGCCCACCAAAAATTATCATTTGCCGCCAAGGCGATCCAATTAGGTGATTTTGCAGATGGAATTTATCATGCTTACAGCAGTTTTGTGATTGGCGCCAAGGCCCTATTGCTGAGTGAAGACATCAAGTGCAATACCCACATCAAAATTCTGGATGACTTTCAAACGCATTATATCGACACCGAAAAATTTGAGCTATCAAATCCTTTCCCAGAGCATGTGCTACGCATGAAACAAAACAAGCCAACGGCAGATTTTGCGAAAGCATACCTCGAAGATGCTGTACACTTTTTTGAGCAAGTTCAGCATATCCGTCAGCAACAATTGGCTGAAGCCAATGGAGAAGACAAAGTTGTCATTGAAAACTACTATAAAGCTTAAACTATGACTGCTTACAGAAAAAGTAAAATATCGATTGTAGGAGCAGGGCCGGGAGACCCGGAATTGCTGACAATCAAAGCATGGAAAGCTATTCAGCAGGCTGATGTCATTTTGTATGATGCACTGGTGAATCCATCTATACTAGAGGAAGCAAAAGAAAATTCCCATAAGGTTTATGTAGGTAAGCGTGCCAATCGTCATCGTTATCCGCAGGAGGTTATCAACCAAATGATGGTTCAGATGGCGATTTTGCACGGCCATGTCGTTCGCCTGAAAGGAGGCGATCCGTTCATCTTTGGGCGAGGCCATGAGGAATTGGAATATGCACGGCAATTTGATATTCCGGTAGACATTGTGCCTGGGATTTCGAGTTGTATTGCGGTGCCAGAGCTGTGCGAAGTCCCGCTGACCCGACGGGGGATCAATACGGGGTTTTGGGTCATGACAGCGACTACTAGTTCTGGGCAATTGTCTGAGGATGTGCGCCTTGCGGCAAATGCGAATGCCACGGTAGTCATACTAATGGGCATGCGTAAGCTTCCGCAAATTGTGGATTTGTTTACGGTAGCCGGCAAGCCGGAACTGCCGGTCATGATTATCCAAAATGGCAGCCTACCCAATGAAAAAAAGGTAAGCGGTACGGTTCGTACCATCATCGATCAGGCGGAGGCGGCTCAAATGGGAACACCTGCGATTATCGTGCTGGGGGAAGTGGTAAAACTAGAACCCGAATTTGCGCGTTCCGCGCTGTCGCAGATTGAACTGATTAAATAAGAACAACATGCAAGATAAAAATACTTTATATCCAGTTTTTTTGAAAATCCACCAGTTACCAACGCTTATCGTTGGGGCAGGAGAGGTTGGTCATGAGAAGCTTTCCTTTTTGCTGAAAAGCAGTCCACTGGCTAAAGTAAGGCTGGTTGCGCCTTGGGTATCCCCAAAAGTAGAAGCACTGCTAGCTGCGTATCCTGGCCATCAGGTTCAGATTTGGCGAAAGCCATTCGAAAAAGAAGACCTGAATGGCATGCAAATCGTGATTGCAGCGACCAACATTCGAGCACTTAACCATGAGGTGTATCATTTGGCGAAAGCCGAAAACAAAATTGTGAATGTAGCTGATACGCCTGAATTGTGTGATTTCTACATGGGTTCCATCGTGACAAGAGGAAATTTGAAAGTAGCGATTTCGACCAACGGGAAGTCGCCCACTTTTGCCAAAAGGTTTAGGCAATTGCTGGAACAAATACTCCCTGAAGAGACCAATGATTTGCTGACACAGCTGAAAATTATTCGCGATCGATTAGGTAGGGACTTTGAAGCCAAGGTAAAAGCCCTGAATGAAGTCACCAAAAGTCTGGTGAAAGTAAAAAAAACCGATTCTTCCACATTTTTTTCCAACTAACACTATGAAAATGATACAAAAACCACGAATTTGGCGACATATTAGTTTAGACTTGCTCAACGACCATTTCGAACAATTAAGTTTCGAAGACCGCATACGCCAACTTTACCGTTATTTTGATGAGTCGGAAGTGTTATATACCAGTTCTTTTGGTATTAATTCAGCTTTCCTGCTCTATATGATTTCCAAAATACGGCCTACTCAAAAAGTACACTTCATTAACACCACGTACCACTTTCCGGAAACCATCGCCTACCGTGATGAACTGGTTAAGCGTTTGGGGCTCCAAATGGTAGAGGTACGGCCAAGTCCGGTAGAAAACAGGATTACCCGGGAAGGCAACTGGTGGAACGATCACCCTAGAATGTGCTGTAGCATCAATAAAGTGGTGCCTTTAGAACCGATAAAAGCACGACATAAGATCTGGATTTCTGGTTTGATGGCACATCAAACAAACTTTCGGTCTAATTTGCGTGTTTTCGAACAGCAGGGGGATATCATTAAATTTCACCCTATTATTGACATTGATGAAGGCGATTTTCTGTATTGGAAATCGTACTACAAACTACCTTCCCATCCGCTGGAAGCAGCGGGCTATGGCTCTATAGGTTGTAAGCATTGTACAGCAGCCGGGAATGGCCGAGAAGGACGTTGGAAAGGCAAGGAAAAAACAGAATGTGGGTTACACCCTAACTATTTTGTCAAAAAAATATGAACTTTGCGTTTTGCAGAGTTGGTTGTAACATTTTAAAATTAACAATCAATATAAAATGATAAAGACAGACATCTTGATTGTTGGAGCAGGTCCGGTTGGCTTGTTTACCGTTTTTGAAGCAGGTTTGCTGCGACTTAAATGCCATTTGGTAGATAGTCTTCCTCAAGCTGGAGGACAACTTTCTGAAATCTATCCGAAAAAGCCAATTTATGATATTCCGGGTTATCCTTCCATTTTGGCAGGTGAGCTGGTTGACAATCTTTTGGAACAGGCTGCTCCTTTCAAACCGGGATTTACCTTGGGAGAAAGAGCCGAAACAATCGAAAAAGTTGGTGAAAAAATGTACCGCCTGACAACAAACAGAGGTACACAAATCGAAGCACCCGTTATTGCAATTGCTGGTGGCCTTGGTTGCTTTGAGCCGCGTAAACCACCTATCGAAAATATTGCTCGCTTTGAAGATAAAGGCGTCGCCTATATGGTGAAAAACCCAGACGAATTCAAAGGTAAGCGAGTCGTCCTAGCTGGTGGTGGCGATTCTGCGCTCGATTGGACGATTTATTTGGCAGAAGTAGCCGAGGAAGTAACGCTGGTTCACCGTCGTTCGAGCTTTCGTGGAGCACTTGACTCCGCAGAAAAGGTGAAAGATTTGGCAGCCAAAGGAAAAATCAATTTGCATACCAATGCACAAGCTGTTGGGCTGGTTGGTAATGGCAAACTGACGGATGTGGTCATCAAGCATAAAACAGAAGGTGAAATTACGAAAGCTACCGACTACTTCATCCCGCTATTTGGCTTGTCGCCAAAACTTGGACCCATCGCAGACTGGGGACTGACCATCAATAAAAATGCCATTGAGGTTAATACCCTTGATTATAGTACCAATGTAGAGGGTATTTATGCCATTGGCGACATCAATACTTACCCAGGTAAGTTAAAACTGATTCTTTGTGGTTTTCACGAAGCAACACTAATGGTTCAATCCGCCTTCAAATACATTTATCCTGATAAGCATTTAAGCTTTAAGTACACCACCGTCAATGGCGTACAAGGATTCGAAGAATAGCAAGACATTACATGATCAAAAAAAGGGAGCTGCTTAATAAAGTAGCTCTTTTTTTATGCCCTTTTGGCTCGCTCCCAGACAACCGACTGACTTCCTTTAACAAATCGACCAAAGCCACGAAATACCGCATAATTCATCATACAGAAATAATAAGGAATAAAGAACGCCTTAAATTTTAGTTTCCGTCTTTCCATCAGATAACCGATAGCTGCCAAAACGTAAAACCCGATTTGGAGTACCAATAAAATTTGATAAAACGGTATTCCTTGCAGCGCAAGATAAATATTGATCAATAAGATCAATGGAAGTGCCAGCGGGGCCAGTGTCCAGCGAAGTACCCGATGGGAAATATATTGAAAACTCAGTATACCATATTTGAAGAAATTGAGTAGCGGAAGCAATCTAGAGATTGCCTGAAGACCACCGGCGGCAATGCGAATTTTGCGTTTGAGTTCTTCACCAACAGAAGCGGAAGAAGACTCTACAGCGTAAGCATCCGGTTCGTAAATAACGCGGTAACCCTTTTGTGCAATACGAAGTGTCATGTAGAAATCTTCGATGACGGTATCTTGTGGGACAGACTCGAATAAGTCTACACGAATAGAAAAGAGCTCCCCGGCAGCACCCACTACAGAGTACAATTCAGAATCCCATTTTTTGAGTTGTGATTCGTATTTCCAGTAGATGCCTTCCCCGGCGCTGCTGGCCTCGTCTTTTTGCGAAAGCTGAATGCGTTTTTCACCAGCTACCGCTCCGACTTTTGGGTTTTGGTAGTGTCGCACGATATTGCGAACCGCCATTGGATTGACAAACGTATTGGCATCCGTGTAGATGACAATGGGGGTTTTGACAAATTCCATGACTCGGTCGACTGCTGCAATTTTTCCTCTTCTTTCCGGCCGGTGGAAAAGTTGTAACTGTACGCCTTCCGGCAAATCATAATTCTTGATGAGATCAGGCGTTTCGTCATCAGAGCCATCTGTTACGAAGAAGAAGTAAATTTTGTTGGCTGGGTAATCAAAATCGAGGCAGTTCTGAATTTTGTCTTTAATCCAGCGTGCTTCGTTATAGGCAGCCACCATAAAAGTGACCGCTGGCCAATCTTCCTCCTTTACCGAAGGAGGAGCAGGTTTGGGCGTAAAGAGCCGTTTTAATTTGATAAGACCAAAGAGGACGATGCCATATCCGAGGTAAGCATAAAAGACCAGGAATATAAGCAACCAGAATAAAATCTGGATTATGGTGGAGTCTACCATATTTTAATTGTATTTAATGGTTAGCCAAACAAAATAGTTACATACCCGGATGAGTTTAAAATAGGCCTGGAAGGACAGGAATACTTGTGGTCTGTTCAATTTTAAATCTAAACATCAAAATATTACTTTGAATTAAATTAATCTAATAAATTACTTGAAAAATTGGACAATTATTCCCATTTTTGAGGCAAACAAAGACAAATCAAAATAGAGTTAGAGAGTTTGCGATTTCACAACTAAGCCCCAAGGTAAAAATCGTTTTTCTAATTTCTAGCGCGTTTTGGGGCGTCCCTAATACAATTCAAGGTGATCAAATCAAGCTTAAAGGTCCTTACCTTTGTTCCCCCAAGCTCAGAAAATTCAAGGCCAACGGTTTTTCGTACCTAACCGACAGCAAGTTTACGCAAACTTAAGCGTATGTAGCACCCTTACTTCATAAGGCTTCGGCTAAAGTTGTTTGGAGAAGCTCATACCACAGCAACCCCTAGTTTGCATTACACTTATTTTGTCATCGTAATTCCGTAAATGAGCTTATGGAAAACAATTACTCTATTTTGATCATCGAAGACCAGGCCGACATGGCCGTTTTCCTGGATCAATTATTCAACAAACAGGAACGTTATCAAACTTTCACCGTCCCGAATGGTTTTAGCGCCATGACGTGGATGATGAACGGCCACCTTCCTGATTTAATTCTCTTTTCCCTTACTGGCGAATTTGATGAAGCTGTTCAGTTTATTCATCAATTCCGTATGAGTGGTATACTACAAGACGTACCCTTGCTGGTTTTGGCGGAAGCCGGACTAGCCGACCATCAATTGGTTCAAAAAGTGGATGCCGTTTTGGAAAAACCATTCAATCCCAATGCTTTAGAACAATTGGTAAAAGGTTATCTACATCCGAAAGCTGCGACTGCCTGAGGTAGTCAAGGAATGAACACTTTCTAAAAAACAACGAACAAATACTCATCATGGATCAAGTTACCTTCTCGGTATCCGGGAAAAGAGAGGTAGGTGATATCCTCTTGTGTGGATTCAAAAACCATCCTGAGTTTGTACACTATCTTTTGCATCAAGACCTTTCATACGAACTTAGTACGATTGAACAGGTCGATCTTGGATACTGGACCAAAAAATCAACACGCAACAACGCACCTTATGCTATCTTTTTTGATGTGGCGCTTCTTTTGGAAGAAGATTTTGCCTTATTGCGTTACCTGCGCCAACATGCTGCCTTCCGGCAAACCGCAATCATTGCATTTTATGCAGAAACCAAACCTGAAAAACAGCAGCTGGGGTGCCTTCTGCAACATGGGCTGGATGATTGTTTCTCCATCCACACGGCCTGGGAGGTATTGGAAGAACGCATAGCCTTCATTCAGGAAATCAAAAAACAACAAGCTTTACTTAGCCCCTCTGTTCGGACAAAGAAGATGAAATGGTCTTCTTATCGAGGCAAACGCCTCTTCGATATTCTATTTTCTAGTCTTGCGATTATCGCCTTGTCTCCTCTGTTTTTGCTGATAGCCTTGGCTATCAAGTTAGAATCAAAGGGGCCGGTGATTTACTTTTCCAAAAGGGCTGGAATGGGGTACCGCGTTTTCAATTTTTACAAATTTCGGTCGATGTACCAAGATGCGGATGCTCGGCTGGCAGAATTGGAACACCTCAACCAGTATGCGGATAAAGAGGGGGAAGAAAATTGCTTCGTCAAAATCAAGAATGACCCGCGAATAACCCTTGTTGGTCGTTTTATCCGAAAAACTAGTCTGGACGAATTACCACAGCTTTTTAATGTCTTAATTGGTGATATGTCTTTAGTCGGTAACAGACCGCTACCTTTGTATGAAGCTGAACAAATTACTCGCAATGAATGGGTAGGACGGTTTTTGGCGCCAGCCGGAATTACTGGCCTCTGGCAAGTAACTAAGCGCGGAAAAGACAATATGTCGACCAAAGAAAGAATCGAACTGGACTTAAAATACGCCCGTGAGATTTCTTTCAAAAAGGATATGGAAATTATTTTCAAAACTTTTCCGGCTATGATTCAGCACGAGAATGTATAGTCATATATGAACAAAACTTACGCACTCAATAATTAACAAATGATGCCTTTATTGACTACAATTTACCTTATAATCGCCGGAGCAGCACTCTTTTTTCTGCTCTTCCCTTTCATCAAAACAGCTTTGTCAACACTGGTTGCCCGAGAAAGCCATAGCGATAAAGTTCAAAATGAAAAATCTTTTGATTATGGCTGTATCATTACCGCCTATAAAAATGCAGATATCGCCGTACCGCTTATCAAGTCACTGCTGCAGCAAAACTATGATCGTTTTACCATCTATTTGGTAGCAGATGCTTGTGAAACGGTTGATCTTGATATTGAGGATGACCGACTAGTCGTACTCCACCCACAACCAGCTCTTAATCTAAAAGTCAAGTCTATCATTCATGCTACCGAGCACTTTGTTCGTGCCCATGATTATACCATCGTATTTGATGCAGATAACTTGGCACATCCTGATTTCCTGAAAGAAATCAATCACTATGCCAACATGGGCTATGAAGCCATTCAAGGCCAAAGAACAGCCAAAAACCTAGATACAGTCTATGCTTGTGCTGATTCGATTGGTGAGTTTTATAAAAACTATGTCGAGCGTTATGCACCTGCGCGCTTAGGGTCTTCTTCTGTAATTAGCGGTTCGGGTATGGCTATTGAGCGTGATTTGTACCAATCCTATCTGGATAGTCCGGAAATTCAGCAAGGTAAAGAACTGGGTAAGCGTATGTTACAAGAAGACAAGATTTTACAGAATCATATTCTTCGCCTCAACAAGCGAATTACTTTTGCATGGGATGCCATTGTTTATGATGAAAAGGTAACAACTGGCGAGGCTGTTGAAACGCAGCGAAGTAGATGGTTGTTTTCTTATTTCCAGAATATGACCAATGCACTTGGACTAATCAGACGAGGGCTATTCAATTTGAGCTATAACCAACTGTTGTTTGGTGTAATTACGATTGCTCCACCACTTTTCATTTTATTGTTTGGTTCCGGTGTGCTATTTTTAGCAGGTTTGATATTTGCACCTTGGATGGCACTGGCACTATTTGTAGGATTGAATATATTTGCTTTGAATATTTTCTGGACCTTGTATTTGTCCAATGTGCCAGACAAAATTTGGGAATCAATCTGGGGAATTCCGTTGTTTGTTATGCGCCAAGTAAGCGCACTTACTCGCATGGGTAACCCGGATAAAAATTTCAAACACACGGAACACAACCGCAATATCCAGGTCGATGAATTATTGGTCAATGAACCGGCTGAACAGCCCTGATAATATATGAAGCAAAAGCATGTACTGCGACTTTCTATACTGCTAAACGCACTTGGGCTCATCGCAGCTTTGTTGCTGGTATATCGGCTGGGAGGGCCGCAGTATTTGCTTTATCGCATTCAGTCTGGCGGCCGTCCGGTTTTATATTATCATCAGATAAGTCAGTTTGAGATGCTTCCAATTGATAGTCATACCATTGTTTTTTTAGGCAATAGCCTCACCGCTCAAGGCCATTGGCAAGAGTGGTTTCCTGATCATAAAGTGGCCAATAGAGGCATCAATGGAGACATGACAGGAGGCGTTTTTCGAAGACTTGATGCTATTTTGGAAGGTACTCCTCAACAAATTTTTCTACTTATCGGAGTCAATGACCTTCTTTTCAAATCTGAAGACGAAATCATTGAGCAATACAAAAAAAATGTTCAGAAGATTAAGACAGATTCACCAACTACTCAACTGATTTTGCAGACCTTATTACCGGTCAATAATCAGGTGCGATACACTGGCGTTGATAATAAAGCTATCGTCAAATTAAACCTGCTAATCAACAATCTGGCAAAAGAACAAGGACTTAAAGTTATTGATCTTCACGCAGAATTTACCGATTCAGAAGGGCAACTTGAAGCAGCGTTTACGCTTGACGGTGTGCATTTAAGTGGGGCGGCTTACGCCAAATGGGCCTCAATTATCAAACCTTATTTGCCGGCGCATGGTATTTAACAGCATTCCGTTTCTCATTTTTATTAGCTGCTTTTTTCCGCTTTATTTCAGCTTGCGGGGGCGCAGTCGCTTGTGGTTATGCCTCTTGGCTAGTTACTTATTTTACGGCTGGTGGGACTGGCGCTTCCTTGGTCTAATTGCTACTTCCACGGCACTAGACTTCTTCCTGGGGCAACAGCTTTCCCTTACGGAAAATCCTAAGCAACGGCGCTACTTGTTGTGGCTTAGCGTGGCTGTTAATCTTGGCTTTCTTGCCTTTTTCAAGTACTTCAATTTCTTTCTGGATTCCTTGGTGATGCTTTTCGACTCATTTGGGTGGCAACCCCACATGGGTACGCTGGAAATTATTCTGCCGGTAGGTATCTCGTTTTATACTTTCCAGTCAATGAGTTACACGATTGATATTTACTATCGCAAAATTGAGTCGGAAAAAGATTGGCTTCGGTTTGCCACTTTCATTGCATTCTTTCCTCAATTAGTAGCTGGGCCAATCGTACGGGCTCGAGAATTTCTACCCCAATTTGACCGGGAGCGATCGTTAGATCATGATAGAATTATCAATGGATTAGCACAGGTTATTTGGGGCTTTTTTAAGAAAGTGGCAGTAGCTGATTCGTTGGCTCCTTTTGTAGATCAATGTTTTGCATCACCAAGCAGTTTTGGATC
>JALEHC010000106.1 GCA_022763215.1 Saprospiraceae bacterium | reverse complement strand
CAATCATTTTGCGCCGTCGCCTATCTCAGCATAAAGCTGCTCTACAACTTTAACCATATTCTCCCAAGAAAACAAGGCTTTCCGAGAACGTACTGAATGTGTAAATGCTTCTGATTTGTCCTCTTCAAAAAAGGTAACGATGGCATCAGCAATAGCCTCTGGTGATTTTTCGACTACAAAGCCAGCTTCTCCGTCCGGAACTATTTCGGGCAAGCCCCCCACTTTCGTGACGATCATTGGTTTTTCAAAGTGGTAAGCCATTTGGGAAATTCCACTTTGAGTAGCTGTTTTATAGGGCTGAACGACCAAATCTGCTGCACCAAAAAAGTATTTGACTTCTTCATTCGGAATGAAATGATTATACAAGTGTAGTCGGTCTTTTATCTGCAAATCCTCAATCAAGGCCTCATATTGCTCTTCATTGCCGTAATATTCCCCAGCCACGATGCATTTCACGCCAAGTGAAGCCAAACGCTCATCAGCCATAGCTTTAAGTAGTAAATCCAGACCTTTGTAATTTCGAATAAATCCGAAGAACAGGAGGTAGCGACCCGCCATATCGAGTTGTAAGTGTTGTCTGGCTTTCGCCAAATCCACCAATGATCCGTAATTATCGTAGACTGGATGAACGGTTTCCGCAATGGGTTTGGTGCTTGTAAACTGCCGAATACCGGAGGCTACCGAGCGCGACATAGCGATAAATCCGTCTACTGCTTTCGCAAAATAGGACGTAAACAAGCGATCACCCGGACGTTTTTCATGCGGAATGATATTGTCGGTGAGAGCAATTACCTTGGTATGGCCATTTTTTCGAGCCTGACGGAGCACGGTGCCCAGTGAAGGCCCCATAAACGGCAACCAGTAGCGCACAATAATCAGGTCAGGTCGCTCGGCCTTCAAAATGCGCCCCACCTGCCACCAATTGGCTGGGCTGATAGAATTGAGCAATGGCCGAATCGTCAGATTCTCTGGGGCAGGATCGTCGGTAAATTGTGTTTTGCCAGGAAAAAGAAAGGCAGGGTATTGCAACCGAAAAGAGATGATCTGCAATTCGTGACCGGCCTCCTGAAGCGCTTTCGCCAAACGTTCTGAAGATGCAGCGATACCGCCTCGGAGTGGATGCGCTGGAGAAAGGATATAAATCTTACTCATGGCGTTTTTCGATTAGGTAGTTGTTGCGATCAGGAGCATTCCTGGAAATCATTTCCGCCAAGAAACCAGTCAGGAAAAGCTGTGTACCGAGCGTCAATACCAGAATACCAAAAAAGAACAGTGGTCGCTCTGTAATACCATATTCCTGATAAATGAGCTTGGCAATACTCAGGTAACCAAGAATAACAAATCCTGCGATAAAAAACAGCGTACCCAGCGCACCAAAAAAATGCATAGGCCGCTTACCAAAGCGAGACATAAAAATAACAGACAACAAATCGAGTGGTCCGCGGATAAAGCGCTCCAAACCAAATTTGGTCACTCCGTATTTACGCTCTTGGTGTTGGACTACTTTTTCACCTATATTATTAAAGCCAGCCCACTTGGCCAAGACTGGTATGTAACGGTGCATTTCGCCGTAGACTTCGATGCCTTTTATCACGCGATTGGAGTAAGACTTGAGGCCACAGTTAAAATCGTGAAGTTTGATGCCAGTAAGGAATCGAGCAGTCCAATTGTAGAACTTACTGGGCAGGTTTTTGCTGAAAAGCGGATCATGACGCACTTTTTTCCAGCCCGAAACCATGTCGTACCCCTCTTCTTTGATCATGCGGAATAGTTCAGGAATTTCTTCCGGATTATCCTGCAAATCGGCATCCATAGTGATAACTACATCGCCTTGTGCGGCAGCAAAACCGACATTCAAGCCAGCAGATTTGCCATAGTTTCTTCTGAACTTGATGCCTTTGACATTTGGATTTTTACGGTGTAGCTCTTCAACGACCTGCCAAGAGTTGTCTTTACTGCCATCATCGATCATGATGATTTCGTAAGTATACTGTTGTTCTTCCACTACTTTCCGAATCCAGGCTTCTAGTTCGGGTAGTGACTCTTCTTCATTATATAAAGGAATAACAATGGATAAATCCATTCACTTATTTTTTGACTCGTTTTGCAATAATCTGCGACAGCGGCAGTCTTGAACGCTGCCTTCCTTTTGAAATAACGATTTATGTGCGGTTAAAGATATAAGCCATAATCAGGGAATACAAAAAGCCACCTATAAAACCGAGGCTACAGCCCATTAGTGCATCA
This sequence comes from Saprospiraceae bacterium, assembly GCA_022763215.1. Taxonomy (GTDB): domain Bacteria; phylum Bacteroidota; class Bacteroidia; order Chitinophagales; family Saprospiraceae; genus JALEHC01. Next base: position 1,049 of record JALEHC010000106.1, on the reverse strand, counting down.
TTGAAAGTAAACTGTGCACCGTTTTTGTCCAGCTCAGTACGGAGTTGATTACTGATTTCAGGAGCAAGCAGTTGGCTATTGCTGTTGATTCGTTCTCGAATGATTTGTTCTTGTATATCTGCAAGCGCAGGATCAATGTAATTGAACAGTAGGAAATAAAAAAGGTAGTAAATGATATTGGCAATAACGAAGACGACAAAAGCCGTGCGCAAGTAATCCATAAAAGTCAATTCTTCTGACTGACTTCTCATTTGGCGTAAAGCCAGAACCATAAAAACCAGGTAAAGAAGTGTAGAGCTCCAGAAAACAGCATTATGAAAAAACAAGGCCTTCTGGATAAAATAAAATAGCAGGAAGTGGCCTACGACAGCCATTCCTGCTATTGCACCAAACTTAATACCAATATTGCGATTCATGTGTTATTATTTTGAACCGCGAAGATAAGATTTATCTCGGTATTAGTCCTTTTTCATGATGGCTGCAACAATCAAAGAAATAATCACACCGGTAATAATAGTACCAATACTGGCAAAAACGGTCATCATAGGAGCGGTAAACATCCAGCCAACCATGCCCATAGCTTCTTCTGCATCACCGGCACTCATACCTTGCTGCTCAATCATTTGTTCTTTGGAAGCATCAACAATGGTTGACAAAACATCTGGGGCAATGAAAGAGAAGAAAACAAAAGTCCAGATGGCGGTAATTACTGCAATCACCAAAGATGCCAGAAATCCAACCTGGAAGCCACGTCCAAAAGTGATGGAACCACCCAACTCTTCATCGCGATGATGACGAACGGCCATAAAGAAAGCACCACCCATAATCACCCAGTTGATGATGTTTGAAATCCAGGCAGAGCCGCTATTTTGTCCGGTATAATCGACCATGCCACTCAGGTGCATGCCTAAGCCTACTACAATAAGAATAAGAGAGGCAATAAGGCCATAACGACTAGCAGTTGGCCATGCAGACACACTGGATTGATCAATATTTTGGTTTGGACTGTCTAATGTACTCATAGATGGAAAGGTTTAAAGTTGATTAAT
>JALEHC010000621.1 GCA_022763215.1 Saprospiraceae bacterium | reverse complement strand
CCTATGTATATTATTCACAAACGTGGCATTGAACTAGATGGCACCCACCCTACGCTCTTATATGGTTATGGCGGCTTCAATATTCCGATTTTACCACAATTCAACCGGACTAGCCTAAACCTGTTTCCGATTATACTTGAGAATGGCGGGGTTTGCGCTGTAGCTAATATCCGTGGTGGAGGTGAATTTGGTTCCAAATGGCATAAAAGCGGAACCATTCGGCAAAAACAAAATGTATTTGATGACTTTCAGGCTGCCGCCGAATACTTGATTGCCAATCGGTATACCTCGTCTGAAAAACTAGCCATTTATGGTCGTTCCAATGGTGGCCTGCTTGTTGGTGCGTGCATGACGCAGCGTCCAGACTTGTACAAAGTAGCCATTCCAGCTGTTGGCGTACTCGATATGCTGCGCTACCACAAATTTACAATCGGCTGGGCATGGGCCACTGACTATGGTACGAGTGAAGATGCCGTGGAGTTTGATCATTTATTGGCCTATTCTCCTTTGCATAACATCAGTTATGAAAAATATCCGGCCACTCTCATCACAACAGCAGACCATGATGACCGCGTTGTACCCGCTCATTCCTTCAAATTTGGTGCCACGCTGCAACAAAAACAAAAGGCAGATTTGCCAGTCATCCTTCGGATCGACTCAAAGGCGGGACATGGAGCAGGAAGGTCTACCCAACAAAAGATAGAGGAGGCAACAGATGTGCTATCGTTCCTGTTCTACAATATGAAAGAAAAAGTGATTTATCAAAATCAAACTACAACAACTGAATAGTGACTGCGCTCTTACTGTTTGAGATTGGATTTTTGCCGGTACGCATCTGGGATATACTTGACATCCTGATCGTAGCTATTCTGATGTATCAGATTTATAAGCTATTACGCGGGAATATTGCTTTTAATATTTTTGTGGGTGTCTTGATTCTTTATGTGGTCTGGTGGCTGGTCAATCAGCTCAACATGAGCTTATTGGCTGCCGTGCTGGACCAATTTATTGATGTGGGGGTAATCATTATTATCATCATATTTCAGCCGGAAGTCCGTCGTTTTTTATTGTTTCTAGGGAACAGTACACTACGGCAAAGATCCAATTTAGTAGGTCGCCTGATTGATCAGAATTTGGAAATTAGTGAGCAAAAGGAAAAGCACATCAAAGCCCTGAAAATGGCCATGCTTCGCATGTCGCGCAGAAAAACAGGTGCACTTATCGTTTTGACCAAAAATCTAAGCATAGATGGCATGGTCAATTCCGGTGTTCCGCTGGATGCCAGCATCTCAGACCCGCTCATTGAAAGTATCTTTAATAAAGAAAGTCCTTTGCATGATGGCGCCGTACTGATTGCAAATGGCCGAATCAAAGTAGCTAGCAGTGTATTGCCCGTTTCCGAAAACCCCAATCTGCCTAAAAGTGCAGGGCTGCGACACCGGGCGGCAGTCGGTATCAGCGAACGCGTAGAAGTAGCTGCTTTTATCGTTTCTGAAGAAACCGGTTACATTTCACTAGCCTACAAAGGCGAACTTACCAGAAAACTAAAAGAGGAAGATCTCGAAAAGCAATTGAAAGCACACTATGTTTAAATTTTAAAGAATGGCTATCATCGAAGATATCGACATACAACGGAAAGAAGAGTTTTCTATTTCCGAAACTACCCATCAAGCTATCCACCAGTTATTGAGTCGAAACTTTTCGGGTTATCCCAAAAACCAGACTTACTTCAAGCAATTGCCCAATTTCCGCTATTTGGTTTGGCACCAAAACCAACTGATTGGTCATATGGCTGTCGAGCATCGACTAATGAATAATGATGATCAAATCATACGAACTTTTGGTATTGCTGATTTGTGCGTTGATCTTGATTACCAACACCAGAAAATTGGCACTTTTTTACTTCAAAAAGTAGAAGAACTAGGTCGCAACAACTTTATCGACTTTTTGGTGCTTGTTGCCAAAGACCAACAACTATACCTCCAAAATGGATTTCAGACGGTGGATAATTATTGCCGATGGTTGTGGATTCATCAACAAAAAACCTTTGGCGTCATTCATCGATACCTCAATCACAGCCTAATGGTCAAAAGCCTTCAAAAAAAAGAATGGCGTTCAGGTTCTCTTGATTTTCTGGGTTACATTTTTTAAGCCGAGCGACCATTGCTTTGCTAGCAAGCGTGCAAAAAATAACGCAGCAATGATCAAAGGACCAGATCGAAAACCTTATCTTAGCAATCTTTGATTGACTTACCGAAAATATCAATACTTATATGGAAAAAGTACAATCCTACATTCAGGATAACAAACAAAAATTTTTGGACGAGTTGCTGGACTTACTACGTATCCCCTCTGTCAGTGCCGATCCAAAATACAAGGAAGACGTCCTCAAAACAGCTGACTTTGTAGCCAATTCCTTGAAGGAAGCAGGAGCAGACAATGTCGAAATCTGCCCAACGGCTGGCTATCCGATCGTTTATGGGGAAAAAATCATCGATCCTTCCTTACCAACCGTTCTTGTGTATGGTCACTACGATGTACAACCACCTGATCCTATGGAATTATGGGAGTCTGGCCCTTTTGAGCCCGTTATCAAAAAGACGAAACTACACCCGGATGGTGCTATTTTTGCACGTGGTGCTTGCGATGATAAAGGTCAGGCGTACATGCATGTAAAAGCTTTTGAAGCCATGATCAAGAGCGATTCACTGCCGTGTAATGTCAAATTTATGATTGAAGGAGAAGAAGAAGTTGGCTCCGACAATCTAGGCATTTTCTGTAAAGAAAACACCGAAAAACTAAGCTGCGATGTGGTATTGATTTCTGATACGTCTATCATTGCCAACGATGTGCCTTCTATTACGGTTGGTTTGCGTGGTTTAAGCTATGTTGAGGTAGAAGTAGTCGGCCCTAATCGCGATTTACACTCTGGTGTTTATGGTGGTGCGGTTGCCAATCCGATCAATGTGCTGAGTAAAATGATTGCTTCGCTTCAGGATGAAAACAACCACATTACCATTCCTGGTTTTTATGACGATGTTCTGGAAGTAAGTGCTGAAGATCGCAAAAAGATGAATGAAGCACCGCATAGCGAAGAACAATATAAAGAAGACCTCGATATTGCTGCTACACAAGGCGAAGCAGGCTTTACGACAATAGAACGTGCTTCCATCCGTCCTACGTTGGACGTAAACGGTATCTGGGGTGGTTATATCGGTGAAGGTGCAAAAACTGTTTTGCCTTCCAAGGCAAATGCCAAAATCAGTATGCGTCTAGTACCTAACCAAGACTCGCACACCATCACAGAGTTGTTCCAAAAGCACTTTGAGTCTATCGCTCCTGATTCGGTAAAAGTAACGGTAAAGCCGCATCATGGTGGCGAGCCAGTAGTTACGCCAACAGATACGCCGGAGTATCAGGCTGCAGCCAAAGCTATGGAAAAGACATTTGGCAAAAAGCCAATCCCGACTCGTGAAGGAGGTAGTATACCTATTGTAGCATTGTTTGAAGATGTACTGGGTGTAAAATCTGTGCTCATGGGCTTCGGGCTCAACTCAGATGCGATCCACTCTCCAAATGAGCACTATGGATTATTTAATTATTACAAAGGCATAGAAACGATTCCTTACTTCTATCAATATTATGCTGAATTGAAGAAGTAAGCCACAAAATAACTGTATTATTAAAGGGATTCGGTAAACTACTGAATCCCTTTTTTAATTTAAACAATACGTTTTTTACACAAATTTAAACTGGATTATATGAAAAAATTCCTCACACTTTCCATCGCTACTTGGCTGTATCTTGGTGCTTTCGCCCAAACCAATGTCATGGACAAAGCATCCGAAATTGAAGCCAAAGTCATTGAATGGCGTCGCCATTTTCATGAAAATCCGGAGCTTAGCAATCGGGAATTCGAAACTGCCAAATATGTCGAAAACCATTTGCGCAAGCTCGGCCTGGAAGTTCAAACAGGTGTGGCTCATACCGGTGTAATAGGCATTCTCAAAACTGGTAAACCAGGCCCTACCGTAGCTCTGCGAGGCGACATGGATGCCCTACCAGTAACGGAACGCGTGGATATTCCGTTTGCGTCCAAAGTGACTTCCGAATACCTAGGTACAAAAGTCGGTGTAATGCATGCCTGTGGTCATGACACGCACGTCGCCATGCTCATGGGAGCAGCAGAAATCCTGACAGAAATGAAAGACCAATTGAGTGGAACCGTTGTTTTCATTTTTCAACCTGCCGAGGAAGGAGCACCTCCCGGAGAAAAAGGCGGAGCAGAACTCATGGTCAAAGAAGGCGTACTGAGCAAAAACGAAGTAGATGTCATTTTTGGCTTACATATTAATTCAAAGACAGAAGTGGGTACCGTAAAATATCGACCGGAAGGTACCATGGCCGCAGTAAATCGCTTAGTTATCAAAGTAAAAGGTAAACAAACACATGGCTCTACGCCCTGGACCGGAGTTGATCCGATTGCTGTTTCTGCGCAAATTATTCAGGGTTTGCAGCACATTATTAGTCGTCAGTCGCCATTGACCAAGGCGGCAGCTGTTATTAGTATCGGAAAAATTAGTGGCGGTGTACGTAGCAATATCATTCCGGAAGAAGTGGAAATGATTGGCACCATTCGTACCCTCGACACCAAGATGCAAAAAGATATACACGAAAAAATTAGAAGAACAGCTACTAAAATTGCAGAAAGTGCCGGAGCGACTGCCGAAGTGACTATCGAGAAGGGTTATCCGGTTACCTACAATGACCCTAAACTTACAGCTGATATGTTGGCTACAATAGAAACAACCGCTGGCAAAGACAATGTCATTCTAACAGATGCTCGAACAGGAGCCGAAGACTTTTCGTTTTTTGCACGGGAAGTGCCCGGATTGTTTTTATTTCTGGGTGGGATGCCTAAAGGCACTGATCCAGCAGAAGCAGCACCTCACCACACCCCAGACTTTTATATTGATGAAAGCGGCATGAAATTGGGAGTCGCACTCTTGTGTAATTTAACCATTGATTACATCAACATGAACAAATAAAAAATGCTGCCTCTTACACTTTCGAAGAGGCAGCATTTTTATTTTTCAGACTGTTCGTTTTAGCTCTTTGGCAAAATGAATGGCAGCTTTGCTTGTGCCCCTTTCGAGTCTTTAATGCGCTGCATTTCTTCATAATAGGGGTACCAATCTCCCAATTCTGACTTCAGAATAGCGCGCATATGTACTTCTTCTTCCTGCAACAAATCTTCGATCAAACGTTCCAGTGGGTCTTTTACTTTTGGATATTCTGTGATTCGGTATTCGTCCAAATCTGCGAGTTTAGCAGCACTTTTAATAGCGTCCTCCAAATCTCCGATTTTGTCTACTAAACCAACTTCAAGCGCAGCTTCTCCTGTCCAGACGCGGCCTTGTGCTATCTCATTAACCTCCTTTTTGGTCATACCACGGCCTTCGCTAACACGCGTCAGGAAGATATCATACATTTCTTCGGTACGATTTTGCATGACTTGCTTTTCAGCCTCATTCATATCAAATACGACAGGGATACCAGTTGAGAAATCGCCCGTTTTCACAGTATCATAATTGATTCCCAAGTTCTTATTCATTAGTTTTTCAACACTTGGGATCACGGTAAACACCCCGATTGAGCCAGTTAATGTATTCGGGCGCGCAAAAATAGAGTCCGCCATAGCTGCGATATAATAACCACCAGAAGCCGCCAAATCGCCCATAGAAACCACGATTTTCTTTCCGTCCGCTTTCGCTAAACTCAACTCACGCCAAATATTTTCGGAAGCCATAGCACTACCACCTGGAGAATTGATCCGCAATACAATTGCTTTAATATTATCATCTTTACGCAAATCGCGGATAAGTTCAACATATTTTCCGTCGCTGATGGTTCCCATCTCACCTTTACCGTCAACTACAGTACCTTCTGCATAAACAACAGCCACTTTACTCTTTATAGAAAAATCAATTGACTTCGGATTATTGGCCAAATAATTACCCAGACCTACCATTGGAATTTTTTCTCCTTCGTCAAATCCAAGATATTCGCGAATATCAGTCAGTGCTTGGTCTTCATAGCCGATAGCATCTACTAGGTCACTGCTAAGTGCAGAATTGGCGGAAGCCCCTTCGTAAGCGTTAGCAATTTCGCGTAAGCGTGCTTCAGAGATGTTGCGGCCTTCGGCAATCTCCGACAGATAGTTGTCGTAAATGCTGCTGAGGTAAGCTCTAACCTGCAATTTATTTTCAGGCGACATATCCGTACGGCGGAATGGTTCAGTAGCACTTTTAAACTTACCGGCATAAAACACTTGCATGTTGATACCTACATTATCGAGCATATTTTTATAAAAAGGAATCTGAGCGGCAAAGCCACGAAAATCGACTAACCCGATTGGGCTAACATAGACTTTATCGGCAGTGGTGGCTAAGTAGTAGGCATTTTGGCCATAATATTTGGAGTAAGAGATGATGAACTTGCCACTATCTTTAAAATCTTTGAGTGCATCTCGGATGACATTTGCAGTAGCATAGCCAGAAGTCATAAATTCAAGATCAAGATAGATCCCTTTGATTTTGTCATCGTCTTTAGCCGTTTCGATACAGTGAACGATATCATGGATTCCCAGAATCTTGTCTTTATTGATTTCATAGGGGGAAATTTCCAGATTATTGGTTTGCTCTGGGAGCGCATTATTGAGTCGAATTTTGAGAACGCTATTCGCTTTGATCGGTTTTGATTGATCGGCAGTTGCTGCAAGACGAGCAAAAATACCACCTCCGATTAGAAAGATTGCAAAGATAGCAACCAGAAATCCCAGGCATGAGGCAAATAGAAACTTAAAAAATTGTGCCATTTATTATATGTTTTGTAAAAATTCAATATTTCCTGTAAAGGTACAACGGATCATACAGCCTTTAAGTTTTTTTAGATAAACCCCTTTGATTTATGGAATAAAAAGGCTGGGTTAAACTTGTCAATGTATTGACAGAAGAGCATAGATTTACTTGTTAAACGAATCATTTATTTATTTTGGGCAGCAATTGGCAAACGATGTGTGTCTGATTATTATAAACAAGGTCTTTATTGCTTATCTTGTTGATTCCTTACGAAATTTTCTATTTTAATCGAAGTCATCCATCGAAAACACTTTTTATGAGACAACAGTTACACCAGCTTTTAAAAGTATTATTTTTTCT
>JALEHC010000620.1 GCA_022763215.1 Saprospiraceae bacterium | reverse complement strand
TCAACGGTTGCGCCCATACGCGAGAATAAGCGGATCGTTTCGCGTCTTTTATTCAACCCAAAGCCAAGTCCTCCAAGTACATTGTAGGCATCCGGAAATTCCTGCACAAATTTTAGAGAGTCTTCACAAAGAATCAGATAATCATTGGGTTTTAAAGAAATATCAGGGAAGGTGAATTCATTTTTGCGATCAGTCAGAATCCAACCCGACATAGCAATTTTTTGCTCGGTATTATTAAAAATTTCAAGCCAGTCACCTGCTTTTTTGTTATAAGGGCCTACTTCATTGATCATAATTTTGCCGAGCAGTGGCGAGGCATATTTTTCAAAAACAGCCTTAATTCGAAGTACAGGCTGATCGAGTTTTAGGAATAAGTTTCGTTCATTATCGGCTACTTCTATGCCTTCCCAATGAGAAAAGCGAAACCCATAATCTGGAATTGCTTTGATCGAAACCGGAAAATTCTCAAAATATTCTCCACTAAAAAACTGATCTCGAATCTCCAGATGATCATTGATAACTACCGTTCCCCCGCCATAAGTTTCTACTTGTAATCCTTTTGTAGCACCGGTTTCAAATCGCTCCATCAGGTGCATACGTACATACCTTGGCCGTTCGGCAGCAAATTCGCGGAGGCGCGTTACATTGGCTTCCCAGCGTTCACGGCTTTGATTCCAGCGAGCCAAGTGCCGCGGTATTTCCAGCTCATAGGTTTGATATAGGGCTTCAATTTTGGCCAGCACTTGCTCTGAAGCAAAACAAGTATTCAAGTGGTCCATAAAGCGTGTAATAAAAGTTTGCTGGAAGCTTTCATTTTCGAGCAGCTTTCGCAAAATGAAGGTACTCCAGGGCGGATTGGGCCAAAGTGGACCATTCGGCTCTGTATGGAATGCCAGCGAATTATTGCGGTAAGCATCGCCGTCGTGCAGCCCAAAACCCCAGTCCGTATCGTACAATATCCAGCGCCAGCGACCTTCTGCTGTTTGAGGGCGCCAGTATTTGATATTTCCACCTGCATCCTGATTGTCGAAAAAGATTTGTGCAATCTGATAGTTCATAAAATTATCTACATCCATGAGCGACTCTATGGCTGCAAAATTGGCAGGGTGGGACAAATCATGCTTTTCCAAAAAATCAAGCAACCGCTCATAGTGCAATCGGCTACCACGCTTTCGCGTAAAACGATGTTCAAGGAGGTCGAGGCTGTCTTTATCAACTTTGTGGTGGGAGGCCAGAAAATGCCGGTTTACCTTTTCTCGGATATTATAAATACCCCAATATTTACCATTGATGTAAACATGCGAGGGGCGAAAGTCTTGCTTTTCAATATCCCAATCATCAACCAGGCTGGTCATCAGGGCATCTCGGAAATGAGTTTTTCCAAAATCACTACCTGAATTTCGAAGAACCAGAAACTTGAATTTCTTGATGCCATCTTCTCCAAATATCTCGTGTCGTATCCGTTTTTGGCCATATCGGCGGCGTGCCACGATGGCAATAGATTTTTGTGGAAACAAACGACTCATACCACCAAATAAGCGAAACCCAGACAGACTGCGATACACACAACGACCATCAGACTCAAATAGCTCTACACTGGCAGGTACTTCCCGACGACTCCAGAAATTGGCACCCGGTTTTTTCCAAAGCGTATCAATAACATTATTGCCCTTTACAAAAAGGCCATTCATTGGATCAAAAAGTAAGCCCGGAGTAATACCAATGGAAACGACCGGAAAGTCGGTCTGGGGTTCATTTATAAAATAGGTATGGCTATAAATTTTGCTTTTTTCACCATTGCGATAAGCAACTGCCCGAATGACTGTGCTTTGGTCAATTTCGATAGGGCGGCGATAAGGAATTGATTTGTTGGATGGCATACTTCCATCAACCGAATAATAAATCTTTGCATCAGGGGCATACAAATAGATCGACTTGGATGCATAATAAAATCCGCCTTCCAGCGAAAATTCTATTTCCAGTGGTGTCTCTTCTGTGGTCGGTTGGTTCGGTAATTGGGCGGCCAATGGCAAACAAGACCAGTATAGAAAAACTAATATTCCTGCTATTCTGATTTTCAATACAGATTACTTTTAACTCAACAAAATAGGTTTTTTCTAATGGAATGGAAAAGGTATTCGGTAGATTGTTGTAATTTCCTCCTTGCTTAACGCTTTCTCACTATCTCACTATACGCATATTTTATAAATTCGTTGCTTTGTTTTAGTTAACTTTGGCAAATATACTGTTATCTACACAAAAAACAGTTTGCAAAAACGCTCAGACAAATGTTCAGATATATCAGCAAATGGATTATGAAGTGGTGGGGATGGAGTTTTAAGATTAATTTTTCTGATTGGCCGACCAAATATATCGTAGCCGTAGTACCACATACTTCTAGTTGGGATTTTCCGATAGGCATATTTTCCCGTAGTATTTATAAGCAGGACATCAAGTTTATCGGTAAAAAATCGCTTTTCAAACCCGGTATCGGCTGGTTGCTCAAAGCAATGGGGGGCTACCCTGTTGATCGCTCCAAACGCAGCAATTTCGTACAGGCTGTTGTCGATATATTCAATTCTAAAGAAACTTTCAAAATAGCTATCGCTCCAGAAGGTACTCGCGAACGAGTTACAAAGTTCAAAACGGGCTTTTATTATATCGCTAAAGAGGCTAATGTGCCGATTATTTTATGTCAATTCGATTGGGAGCATAAGACAGTCGTTTTTGATACGCCCTTTTTTCCTACAGATGATAAAGAAGCAGATTTTGCCCATATCGAAGACTTTTTCCGAGGCGTAAAAGGGTATTACCCAGAAAAAAGCTTTGTATAAGCGTCCTTTTTTTTGCATTCATGTAAAACACGAGACGAAAACAAAAATTCATGGCATAACCTTAAACCTTATGCTTATCTTTTGGTCTCTATTAATGTTCTCCCTAACCGCAAGACCATAAACAGGTACCGCTGTTTGTTCCATTTTCACATTCATTTTTTAAAAAATTGTATTCATGAAATCAAACATTACAATTGGTTTATTTCTGTCGTGTCTGGTATGGGCACTCTTTATGAATTTTTCTCAGGGCCCTGCTAATGCACAAGGTCAAGACCGCACCGGCAGCCCTTTCACAGAGTCAAGTGGTACTTGTCAGTCTTGCCACAGCACCGGTACTTTCAATCCAGGTCTCGAAATCGAATTGCTGGATAATGGAACAGCCGTAACGGAGTACGAACCGAATAAGACGTACACCTTGCGTTATACAATTACGGCAAACAATGGCTCTCCATCTGGCTATGGTATGCAGTCGGTCGTATTGGGCACGGATGATGATAGCCCAGTTGGAAGCTACGGCACTGCTCCTTCAGGTATGCAACTTTCTGATTTGGAAGGCCGCACTTATTTTGAGCATCAAGGTATCAATAGCAATAATGTGCTCGAAATTGAATGGACAGCACCTGATGCAGGCGTTGGAAGTGTAACTGCTTACGCCACAGGTATTGCTGCAAATGGAAATGGTTCGTCTGGAGGCGATGCAGGTGCCAGCTCTTCTGCAACATTTACGGAATTGACAACGGACATTCAGGAATTGGATGGCGTATTCAGCCGCATGGCTGCTTTCCCTAATCCGGTTAACGAGCGTTTTCAGCTTTCGCTAAATAGTACACAGGCCGGCACCGCACAATTGCTGATTGCGGATATGACAGGCCGCACTATCGCAGAGCAACAACTTGCGCTTGGCTTGGGAGCCAATACTTTTGACCTAGATGCACAAAACTGGGAAGCGGGTGTTTATTTGCTAAGTGTACGTATGGATAATCGCGTACAGACACTACGCTTAATGAAGCAATAATACTTCTCTGAATTGAATTTGCCGCAAAGGCAAAAGATAAAACATCTGACGGGTGATAAGAATTAATTCTCTTATCACCTGTTTTTTTAGAATTCACTACCTTGGGATCGTAAAAACGATCTTCGCAAACTACATTTCTATACTCAAAAAATCGCGATGTATACACCAGAAGAGCAAAAGCAGCTTTTTGAAAGATCCAAATCTTTTTTAGATACCAAAAATCCGGTTCGTTCATTGCCTGTCGAAGAGCAAGTTGCCCATTTGCGCAAGCTCATCAATTATCACGAATGGCGTTATTATGTCAAAAATGATCCGGTCATCAGCGATTTTGAATACGATCAGCTTTTCAAATACCTTGAAGCACTGGAAGGGGAACATCCCGATTTAATTACACCAGATTCGCCGACTCAACGAGTCTCAGACGATTTAATCGAAGATTTTTCGAAGGTGGCACACCTGACGCCTATGTTGTCACTGGGCAATAGCTACGATGCGGATGATTTGAAGGAGTTTGATGAACAAATCAAACGCTTGCTCAATATGGATATGGAAGAAGATATTGAGTATGTGGTAGAACCCAAATTTGATGGCGGAAGTATTGCGTTGGTCTATGAAAACGATGCGCTACTCAGAGGTGCTACCCGAGGGAATGGTGAAAAAGGAGACGAAATAACGGCCAATACCCGAGTGATTCGTTCTGTGCCGCTTAAGGCTGGATTTTCCCGAAAGGGGGTGCATAAAGTTGAACTGAGAGGAGAAGTGCTCATTCATAAAGATCGATTCAAGGAAATTAACAAACAACGGGCGGCGGAGGATTTGCCGCTTTTCGCAAATGCTAGAAATACCGCAACCGGGGGGCTTCGGATGAAAGACCCCAAGGAAGTGGCTCAACGAGGGTTGGAAGCATTTTTGTACACGCTGGGCTATGCAGTCGATAAAGAAGGGAATGACCTGATACAACAGTTTGAAACACATGCCGAAAGTATTGCTTTTTTAGGTGAACTGGGCTTCAAAGTCCCAAAAGATGGGGACGAACTCAAAGTCTGTAAAAACATTAGTGAAGTAGTTGATTTTTGCCTAAAATGGGAAGAAAGACGCGAAGCCTACCCCTATGAAATTGATGGGATGGTCGTCAAAGTCAATAATCGCGTGTTGCAAGAACGGGTTGGCTATACGAGCCACCATCCTCGATGGGCGATTGCTTATAAATTTAAAGCCAAACAAGCAACGACCAAACTACTTTCTGTGGAATATCAGGTTGGGAAAATTGGCTCAATCACTCCGGTTGCAAAAGTAGCTCCTACTCAATTGGCAGGCGTTACGATTTCTTCTATTTCACTGCATAATGAAGACTTTATTACGGAAAAAGATTTACGATTGGGCGATTCTGTGCTGATCGAGCGAGCGGGCGATGTGATTCCATACATCGTCAAAGCAATGGATGAACTCAGAGATGGGAGTGAACAACCCCTTGAGTTTCCTCGTCAATGCCCGATCAATGACACCGAAGAAGCCGTTGATCTGGTAAGAGTAGAAGGTGAGGCTGCCTGGCGTTGCCCAACTTGCGTATGTGGAGCTCAGGATTTGCAGCGAATGATTTTTCATGTCTCCAAACCTGCTATGAATATTGACGGACTGGGTAAAAGTCTGGTAGAACGATTTTATGAACTAGGCTGGGTGCGGACTATGGCTGATTTGTATCGACTTGATTATGACAAAATTGCAACATTGGAAGGATTTGGTGAAAAATCTGCTGCCAATCTGAAAAAGGCAATCAATAAAGCCAAGCAAAGCCCGATCTATCGTTTGCTACACAGCTTAAGTATTCATCACCTGGGCCAGAAAGTATCGAAGTTATTAGCTGCTGAAATTGAGCATGTCCTTGACTTGAGAGAATGGGAACTGGAAGATTATACCAACATAAAAGATGTAGGCCCGAAAGTAGCTGAAAATGTGATGCTATACTTTAAAAATGAGCGCAATATTGACATACTGAAAGAAATGGAAGCACTCGGCGTCAATATGCAGCAAACGGAGGCCGACCGACCGCTTGTAGCCGATGAAAGTGCACCACTGTTTGGCAAAACAATCTTGTTTACAGGCTCGCTGCAACAGATGAGCCGCAAAGAAGCGCAAAGTAAGGCTGAAGCCGCTGGCGCGAAAAATATCAGTGCCGTGAGTTCCAAACTCAATATTTTGGTGGTAGGCGAAAAGGCCGGCTCCAAGCTTAAGAAAGCTCGCGAACTAGGTACAGTCGAAATTCTAACGGAAGCCGAATTTCTTGATTTATTGGCGTCTTAAATCAAAATGAAAGAAATAGACAAATAAATTGACATTTAAAGACAAGTAAACTGCTTTTATTCTGCCTTATTTTTAACTAAATTTAAAACATGGCAGATCGGTTTTCAATTATTAAGTGTGAAGGGGTTAATGTAGCTAGTTCATTAGAAACCAATGGCGGCGAAGACTATCCGGTTTATTATGGAGCTAATATCCTCTTTTACGTGCAGCGCGGCTATTTTAATCTTGATATTGATGGTCGATTGCATCAGATTGATGAGTCTTCGTTTGTATTGGTCAAAAAATATACTTCTGGTCGTTGTCACAAACCCAAACTAGCGAATAACGAATATTCCAAAACCATGGGATTCGCTTTTAATGATGATTTTATTCGGAATATTATTCACGAATTCAAGAATCCCAAATCAGTTATAGATAGCTCATCCAAAGTACTTCGAATTGATCGTAATCCCATCTTGGTGGGGCTTTTCCAAAGCCTGACTACCTATATCGAACAAGAAAAAGAAATTAATAAAGAATTAGTTCAGCTAAAAACGAGAGAAGCGCTTATTGGAATTCTGGATTATTATCCAGAGTATATTTCTGTTTTTAACGAATTTTCTACGCCTGAACGCGCCGATTTGTATCTTTTTATGTTACACAATTTCCAGTTTAATTTATCATTGGATGAATTGGCCCGTATGTCTGGAAGAAGTTTATCAACGTTTAACCGCGAGTTTCGTAGAATATTTCACACGACGCCCCACAAATGGATCATGGAACAAAGGCTGGAAAGAGCAAAAGAACAAATCAGCAGACATGGCAGAAAACCTTCAGAAATTTATCTGGAACTTGGTTTTGAGGATCTTTCCCATTTCAGTCGAAGCTTCAAAAAACGATTTGGCGTAAGCCCAAGACAAGCAACCAATGCCTAAATTGACAGTTTTAGACAAGTTGTTTTGAAGGGACGTGACAAATTACAACGCAAGCTTTGCTCTATTTTTGTTAAGCAATCTAAGGTGAATAATCGTCTGTTCACTTTCGTGAAAAAATAAAATAATCAATCAATGAAATCTTACCTAACCACTTTAATTGCTGCCTTTGCCCTGCTTTTGCTGGCAAGCGTAGCTTTCTCTTTTGCTGAAACGGATTCGGCTGAGGTCGATCTTTCCAGTGCTGAGGCAGCAGCAGAAGAAACACCCTTTGACAAAATGATGCAGGTGCTTACGCACAAACGCTGTGTCAATTGCCACCCATCAGATGATTATCCTCGACAAGGCGAGGACAGCCATGTCCACAATTTTGGGGTGGAGCGCGGGCCCGACAATCATGGCGTGGCGGCCTTGCGATGTGAGTCTTGTCATCAGGCTGAAAATAATCATTTGTCAGGCGTACCAGGTGCTCCTGAATGGAGCTTGGCGCCTAAAAGTATGGCATGGCAGGGCCTCAGTCGTGTGGAGATTGCAAAATCTATGCTGAATCCTGAAAATAATGGTGGCCGTACCCTCGAAGAAACGGTTCATCACTTAACCGAGCACGAACTAGTGCTTTGGGCCTGGGAGCCTGGCGTAGATGCTAACGGTAATCCTCGAGAAAAACCACCGGTCTCCAAGGAAGAATATATCAAGGCTGTCAAAGAATGGGCAGAATCGGGAGCGGTGATTCCGGAAAGTTGATCAAGGAGGCTAGCTCCACTTATTGACAAGAGACTTTTAAATAATTTGATTAGTTAGC
>JALEHC010000619.1 GCA_022763215.1 Saprospiraceae bacterium | reverse complement strand
ACCCCCCTTGCCCATGCCGGTATTTCAAGCATTGACCTGGCTTACGAAAAAATGGGCCAGCAAGCAGTACAACAAATGCTGGGCCTCATTGCTCAACGCAATCAAATGACCGGGAGTATCCAGTTGATTCCGCCGGGATTACACATCCGACAATCGACTTGGCGAACGAATATCGGATGGCGGCTGAAAAGCCATTAACAACTGATTAACAAAGGCTGTACACCACTTCCTTGGCTATTGTCATTTATCTTATATAGAAAGACATTCGTTATTGCACACAAAATCAATACCTCAAAACCATGAAAAATCTATTGCTTCACTTTTTATTGACCAGCAATTTATTTTTGGCATGTAGCCAATCGCCCTCTTCCATGGGCGAAAGTGCAGCTTCTGAAGAAATGAATACCGTTCCGACCACAGAGCAGTCTATGTCATCTGAACCATCTGAAAGTACCTACGAAAAAGACCGGATGATCATCAAAACGGCCGAATATCGAATGCGAGTCAAGGATGTCGTAAAAAGTACAGATCGGGTAAAAGCCCTGTTAAAAACGCATAATGGGTACTTGGCCAACATGAATATGACGAATAACAGCTATCGAATCGAAACGGAAATGACGATTCGGGTTCCGAATGAGAATTTTGAACCGCTCCTGAATTCATTAGGTGATGAAGCTATTGAAACAGATTATAAACGGATCAATGCAAGTGATGTTACGGAGGAGTTTGTTGATATTGAATCGCGCCTTGCGACCAAAGAAGAAGTGCGGAAGCGCTATATCGAAGTATTGAGGAAGAAGGCCAGTACGGTGGATGAGATTCTGAATGCGGAAGAAAAAATTCGGGTGCTGACCGAAGAAATCGAAGCTAAAAAGGGGCGACTTAAATACCTGCGTGATCAGGTAAGTTTGAGCACAATACAGTTGGAAATTTATGAGCGGATTCCGTATGAAGCGGTAGATGATCCGGAAGATAGTTTTGTTTCTCGTTTGGGGAAAAACTTTGGCAATGGCTGGGAAATGATTGTTGATCTGTTCTTGTTTTTAGTCAACTTATGGCCATTCATTTTGATAATTATCGCTTTAGTTGTCTTTCGTAAGCCTATTTTCAAACGCACTAATAACGGACCCAAAAGCAACTAAATAGGGGAGAGGACTTCCACTATTTTCCCACTTTCGATCAGGCGCTGGAGTTCGTGACCGAGTTCCAGACTTTGTTCGTACGCTTGCGCCCACAAACGATTGCGTTCTTCATTGCTAAACGCAGTAAAGTCTTTGCGATCAGGAACTTTCTGATTGGGCAAGGTATCAATAAATGCTTTGGTTGGATAAATCATAACCACATTTTCGAGTTCTTTTGCACGGGGCTTTCGATAAGAAAGGTGCTTGTCAAACCAACCTTGCTTGTATTGTTCAAAAAAATGGGGTAGGAGCACCAATTGGTTTTCTGGGCATTGATATCGGTGTAGCATGTGATAATCAATGATTCCTCCATCTCGATAAACGCCCTTGGGCGCGCCTTCAATACCTTGTATTGGTTCCATAACCATCGGAATGGAGCTACTCGCCAAAATGGCATCCAGAAAATTGGTTTTTCTGAGCGGTACGTAAGCGGTATTAAAATACGGGTCATCAAACAAATCTTCGCAATCTCGATGATCTCTAAATATAACCCTCTGATAAAATGGCTGTAAAAATGAGCGATGCATAGCGTTGGCAATCATGGCCCCCATAATGGATAGCGAAAGTCCAACTGACTTTTCATTTCGCGAAAGCGGACTAGACAAGGCTGTCGTGACCTGCAAACGGCCATAAGGATGCTGTAAAATATGCTCAATGTGTTGAGGGGTAAACAATTCTTTAATCAAGCGGTGTGCGGTTTCTGTCACTTCTTGCTTGACCACCTTTTCACTATAAAACTGCTGAAAGTAAATGTCCTTGAATTGAGTAAGTCCTTCCAATGGATCAGGGCTTGCCATAGCTGCTGCAAAACGCCAGGTACCAATGGACGAAGCGATGAGGTGCAGTGGTCGTCGCCTTTCGGCAAAAAAATCGCCAAACAAGTAGCGGTCGATACCTCCCAGAACAATCCATTTAGGGCCGCCTGCGGCACCTGCCATCGCATATACCATATCAGATGTAAGGCCTTCTTTTTTGATAAGGGCAAGGGCTTTACGGCCTGCTTTTATCTCGAGCTTGTCCATCCGTACATTTTTCTGCTTTCAAGGAATAAAAAGTGTGGTTTAAGTCTTCTTTATCCATTTCGTTCTGCCAACCGCCAGTACTTTATCGTCGCGGGTGAGCTGGTGGGCGTATGCTTGATCGTCTATTTGCTCGATAGTCGATTCTAAAATTTCATCCAAATAACTTTCACCCATAATTTTGATATCAAAATGTTGCAAATCATGCTTTTGCAGAAATGTAAACGGAAAGGCCAGTAGCATCCACTTCATGTAAAAAAAGTTGCTCAAGTGGCCATTAAAATCAAGATCATAATACTGGATTCTGAAGCTTTTCTGATGGTCGTTTTTTTCTGGCAAAGCCAATTTTCGGTCTGGCCGTGGCAGATGTTCGAGTTCGTTCGTTGGGGAAAGAATCGCCGCAATATCTTCCGGATATCTTGCCATTTTACGGGTTTGAGTGTCCATCAACAGCCAAGAGGTGCTGGCTTTCGCCAAAACGGCACCCTCACCATCCAGAATTTGGAAATCACGGTAAGTAATAACGCGTTCCAAACCGCTGGGATTCGTTTTGATGCGTATCGTTTCGCCCAGCATAGGTAGGCGCAGGATATCAATACGTTGCTGAATGAGTACCCACGCCAGATGGTGCTTTTCAAGCTCATAAGCAGACAGGCCCAGTTGCAACACATGCTTCATGGCCGCTTCGTGCATAATTTGGATGAGGGCAGGGACGCTGGCTGATTTACTGGCATCAATTTCGTAACTACGGATGGTGTGTTGGTATTCAAAAAATAATTCAGGAGGCATAATTTGGCTTGATAAAATTGAAGAGGTTTGTATCTCAGGATGGAAATTAAGGAAAAAGCAAAGGAATTTCGCTATGCCTGTAAAGAAAAAGAGAGCAGTGCAAATGCACTGCCCCGAAAACTCAAATCGTTTATACTTCGAACTTAAAAATTGCCTGTTTAGATGATGGTAGAAATACCATCATTCATTTTCTCTTCCTTCATGGAAAATTTCTCGCTTTCCGAAATCATGTACGCAATCATATCACCTACCTGACTACAGCTGTACGTAATCTTTGGCTTTAGTTCAGGTGTACCAATGCCTTTCTCCAACAACTTTTTCACGACAGTGCGCACCACTCTCGCTTCTTGAAGCAATTCAAAGGACTCCAACAACATGGCAACGGAAAGAATGGTTGCCATCGGATTGGCAATATCTTCGCCAGCCGCTTGTGGAAAAGATCCATGAATAGGTTCAAACAAAGAAGTCTTTGCTCCAATCGATGCAGACGGCAATAGCCCCATAGAACCAGCAATTACACTCGCTTCATCAGAAAGGATGTCTCCAAACATATTGCTGGTCAGAATGACATCAAAATTCTTGGGATACTGAATTAACTGCATGGCTGCATTATCGACATACATAAAATCCAGTTCAATTTCCGGATAGTTTTTAGCGATTTTACGAACCGTATCACGCCATAGTCGAGAGGTTTCCAGTACATTCGCTTTATCAACTAAGGTTACTTTTTTCTTGCGGTTGGCAGCACTTTCGAAGGCTAGTTTTGTGATGCGTTCGATTTCAGCTACGCTGTATTCGCAAGTATCAAAAGCGGTACCTGCTTTTTCATCTTTACCTTTAGTTCCAAAGTAGATGCCGCCCGTTAATTCTCTGAGAATCAGCAAGTCAACATCTTTCACCTTTTCTTCTTTTAAAGGGGAAAGATGCAGCAATTTGGGATAGGTGGTTACTGGACGCAGGTTGGCATAGAGCCCCAATTCTTTGCGCAATTTTAGGAGTCCTTGTTCTGGACGGACTTTAGCATTTGGGTCATTATCATATTTTGGGTGGCCGATGGCACCAAACAAAATGGCATCTGAATTAACGCAAGTTTCCAAGGTGAAATCTGGTAGTGGATCACCGTGTTTTTCGATGGCAACAGCACCTACATCTGCATAACAATATTCAAAAAAGTGATCATAACGATCTGCCACGGCATCCATTACTTTTAGTGCTTGTTCGATCACTTCTGGCCCGATGCCATCTCCTGGTAATACTGCAATTTTCTTTCTCATTGTTCGTCGATTTGAGTGTTTACGATTTAAAATGCAACTTGTTTTTGTTCGAATGTTTTGATTGTATCTTCAATGCTTAGTAAGTAGTCAATATCGTCGTAGCCATTAATGAGGCACATCTTTTTGTAGGGATCAATTTCAAAAGTCGTTTTCAATCCGCTTTCTGGAATTTCAAAAGTTTGTGCTTCCAGATCAACTTTAAAAGTGGTGTCTGCATTGGCTTCGATAGCCTGAAAAATCTGATCCAGAAATTCATCGCTCACCACCACCGGCAGAATGCCATTATTGAGTGCATTCCCTTTAAAAATATCAGCAAAAAAACTGGAAACGACCACTTTGAATCCATAGTCGTGTATCGCCCAAGCTGCGTGTTCTCTACTAGAGCCACAACCAAAGTTTTTACCAGCTATCAATATTTTTCCACCATATAGCGGATTATTAAGTACAAAATCAAGTTTGGGCTCGTCATTCTGGTCATAACGCCAGTCTCTGAACAAGTTTTCACCAAAACCTTCCCGAGTAGTCGCTTTCAAAAAACGAGCTGGGATAATTTGATCCGTATCCACATCTTCAATAGGTAGTGGAACGGCTGTTGTTGTTAGCGTCGTAAATTTTTCCATACCTATTAGTTATTTGATAGTTGACTTCTGAAATCAATAATTTTTCCTTCAATTGCCGTTGCTGCGGCCATTAGTGGACTAGCCAGGATGGTGCGGGCACCTGGTCCTTGTCGACCTTCAAAATTACGATTGGAAGTCGATACGCAATATTCGCCTTTAGGCACTTTATCTTCATTCATACCTAGACAAGCGGAGCAGCCAGGCTCTCTGAAGTCGAATCCCGCTTCCGCGAAAATCTTATCCAGGCCTTCTTCAATAGCTTGCTTTTCGACTTGTTTTGAGCCAGGCACAACCATCACATTTACATTATGTGCTTTTTGTTTGCCTTTGATATAGTCTGCAACTAATCTTAAATCTTCAATTCTTGAATTGGTACAACTTCCGATAAACACATAATTGATAGGTTT
>JALEHC010000105.1 GCA_022763215.1 Saprospiraceae bacterium | reverse complement strand
TTCGTTCAGATTATATTGTTTTGGAGGCTATTGAGTTTCCGGGCATCAACTTATTCTGGCTAGGTACCATTTTGATGATGCTTGGATTGGGAATGGGGATGGTCATGCGTATTCGTCAGCGTCAGGCAAATACGACACTGGCTTAATGGATGTACAGAAAATTGTATTAATCGGAGCAGGTAATGTAGGTTGGCATCTGGGCCACGCCTTGTATGATGCCGGCCAAGAAGTTGTGCAGGTTTTTAGCCGAAAGGCAGAAAATGCGGCTCATTTGGCGAAAGCCATTGGTAGTCAGCCGTGCCATCAATTGCAGCAGATTAATGCAAATGCAGATTTATATATTTGTGCGGTACACGATCAGGCGATACCAAGTGTTGCCGAAGTGCTTGCTGCGCAAATTGGATCGAGCAAATTAGTTGTTCACACCTCTGGTGCGACGCCTTCAGAAGCATTAGCGGAGCACTTTCCCCGGTATGGTGTCTTTTATCCATTGCAAAGTTTTAGTAAAGAAAAAGCCGTTGATTTCACGAAAGTGCCCATGTGTATTTTCGCGAAAGCGGAAGAGGATCAAGCCGAGTTACTTCAACTAGCCCACAGAATCAGTCAGCAGGTAGCGGTAGTTAATGATGAGCAACGAGCGGGCCTACATGTGGCAGCTGTTTTCGTTAATAACTTTGTCAATCAATTATTCCAGATCGGGTATGAAATCTGCGAAGATCAGCAGCTCCCTTTTGAGATGTTGCTCCCGCTCATGCAGGAGACTTTGGATAAAGTGCGGGAAAATGAGCCCGCCAAAATGCAAACGGGGCCAGCTCAGAGAGGAGATCAAGCCACGATGGAGCGGCACCTGAAACGTATAGAAGGACGAGCAGATTGGATAAAAATTTATACCTTGCTCAGTGAAATCATTGCCAAACAAAAAGAAAAATAAACATGCGAATTACCGGGTATATTGAACATCCTGTATATAAAATTACCATTTTCCAGATGGATAATAAATTCAGTGTCAAGTTTGAGACTGGCTTATTTGAACAAACTTACAAATTCAGGACAGGAGAAGGCATCGAAAGTGAAGCCGATATTCGCAAGCTCATTGACGAAGCATTTTTGGAAGGAGTAGGCTTAGCTTTTCAGCAAATGAATGGCAACCGAAATGGTGCATTGGCAAGAGTTGCTCAGGCATCTATGGATGACGAATTTGATACCATTATTTAGCAACCATTCGGCCAAAGTGATGTTGTACCAATAAAACGCGACAATATGTTTGGCTTATTCAAGAAAAAAGACCCAATCCAGGAATTGGAAAAAGAATATTTGAAACTGATGGAAGAAGCAATGCGCATTCAGCGTGGTGGCGACATCAAAGCGTATGCCGCCAAAGTTGCGGAAGCCGAAGAAATTCAGAAAAAAATAGAGGAATTAAGAAAAGATTCCTAAGACTTATCTGCTGGCAGATGAAGGCTCATCCATATCTGCCGGCAATTGTATTTTCTGAGCCTGCTGTTTGTGAACGGTAGCCAAGAAATTTTCCACAAACCCACTCAATACTTCCAATCCCATATCAAACTGTGCATTATTATTGATGATGAGGTCAGCTTCATCCATATAAGGTTTGATATACTTTTCAAAAGTCGGTAATACGTGGTGCTCATAGCGATAAAGCACATCATCGAGCGGGTAATTGCGTTCTACCTGATCGCGTTTGATTCGTCTGATGACCTTGAGATTTTCTTTGGCGTGCAGAAAAATTTTCAGGTCGAGCAATTGGCGTACTCTCAGAAAGTGGAATACAAAAATACCTTCTACCAAGATAATCGGAGAAGGATCGAAAGTCAGGAGCCGAGGTTGGCTCATATCATTGTTAAAAGTATATTCCTGACGGCAGACGGGCTCACCATCCATTAATTTTTTCAAATCATTGACAAATTCATCCTCATCGATAGAAGTGGGCAAGTCAAAATTGTGAATGCCTTTTGGGTCAATCATCTGTTCTTCTTTCGGACGATAATAATCATCCTGAGAAACCACACAGATCGCTTTTTTAGAAAAACGGGACCGCAATTCTCTGATAAACGTCGTTTTACCGGAACCACTGCCTCCTGTAATTCCGATGATCAATGGCTTTTTCATTTTAGCGATGGTCTTTTAATAGATGTAAAGGAACAAATTAACTTAAAAGAGGATGTTTGACCTGGACATTGAAAAAAGTGCGCAGTACTTTATTCCAAGCTGCAAATTATAGATACAAAGGTACAAATTTCAATTGGCCCAATTTGACATATTCTGATAAAATTAGAACGAAAGTGGAAGCGTGCTGCCGGAATTATTGAAATTTCATTACTTTTGGAACGATTAGCGACTATGTAATTTGACAGAAGTTAGCTGTTAACTTTTCCTTATTCTACCTGAAAGCAGCAAATATTTTACATTCAACACTTGTATGGAATTTTTTATCAGTTTGTCGAGAGGTGCACTGGGCATCGCAGTTCTAATTGGGGTTTGTTATTTGCTTAGTGCTGACCGCAAGGCAGTCGATTGGCGAATGGTTGGTATTGGTTTGCTACTGCAAATTGTACTGGCATTAGCCATTTTGAAAGTCCCCTTCGTAAGCCAGATTTTTGATGTCATTGCACAGTTTTTCCAACAGGTGCTCGAATTTACAGAAGCCGGAGCGGCTTTTATGTTTGGTGGTATCGTTACCGATCAGGATACTTTTGGCTATATTTTTGCTTTTCAGGTATTGCCTACTATTGTCTTTTTTTCGGCCTTATCGGCCATTCTTTATTATCTGGGAGTCTTACAGTGGATCATTTATGGCGTAGCTTGGGTTATGAAAAAAACGATGCGTCTTTCAGGACCGGAAAGTTTGGCGGCAGCTGCTAATGTTTTTATTGGCCAAACGGAAGCCCCCTTGGTGGTAAAACCATATCTGGAAAATTTTTCCCGTTCTGAAATTTTATGCCTGATGACCGGTGGTATGGCGACCATTGCAGGTGGTGTTTTTGCAGCTTATGTGGGCTTTTTAGGTAGTGGAGATCCTGAACAAGAGCTTTACTTTGCCAAACACTTGCTGACTGCTTCCATCATTTCAGCACCAGCAGCCATTGTAGCAGCCAAAATTTTGTACCCGGAAACAGAAGAAAAAGATATCGAAGAACAGATGCAAATGACCGGAGATGTGGGTTCTAATGTATTGGATGCCATCTCAAGAGGTACAACTGACGGTCTGAAACTAGCCATCAATGTAGGAGCCATGCTTTTGGTTTTTACTGCTCTGATCTATATGCTAAACGTCATTTTCCTTGGCAGTACTGATTTATTGAACACACTGGCAGCACGCCTGGGCATGGCAGACGTCAACTCATGGAATGAAGCCATTAAAACTAGTACAGACGGTCGGTTTGAAGGTTTTACATTTACCTTTTTACTGGGTAAATTATTTGCGCCAGTAGCCTGGTTATTGGGTACTCCGATCGAAGATTGTACGGTCGTAGGTCAATTGCTTGGCCAAAAAACAGTGATCAATGAGTTTGTCGCTTACGCGGAATTGAATACACTGGTACAAGAAGGTGTTACCTTCCAACCCAAATCAATAATCATTGCTACTTATGCCCTTTGCGGTTTTTCTAACTTTGCTTCTATTGGTATCCAGATTGGTGGGATTGGTGCAATTGCCCCAGGTCAACGAAAAACACTATCCGAATTTGGAATTAAAGCCCTAATTGGTGGTACTGTAGCTTGTTTTTTGACGGCTTGTATTGCGGGAGTGCTGATTTAAATCCCTTTATCGAGGGTAAAGAAAAAAGAAGTACCATTTAAATCATTGGATTCAATCCAGATTTTTCCGCCGTGGATTTCAACGATCTTTTTGCAAATTGCTAAACCAATACCTGAACCATAATAGCTTTCACTTGAGTGTAAGCGCTCAAATACGGCAAATACTCTTTCCC
>JALEHC010000618.1 GCA_022763215.1 Saprospiraceae bacterium | reverse complement strand
TTGAGGTGACCAATGATTATGGATGTACTTATGATACTACCGTTAATTTTTCGGTTCTACCTTTTTCACATCCAGATTGTTATAGTTGTCTCGATAGTTTGGCAGAAATACCAGACGCTGTAATTTGTGACAATGGCAATATTCAACTAGATGCATCTTCAGCAATTGCCACTGAGAATGAAATCACTTTTGAAGCTTATCCGCAATACGAAATAGGTTTTAGTAATCATCCGCCTAACAATCCTTATGCTTCTAGCATGGATGTCAATAGTATTTTCCCGGCCACCCTTGACGATCCTTTTAGTCAAATTGCATCGGTCTGTGTAAATCTGGAAACCGACTGGAATTCTGATATTACACTACGACTTCGTGCACCAAGTGGTGAGCTATTAGAGCTATCCAGTGGAAATGGCGGAGGTAGTAATAATTATACTAACACTTGCTTCACACCTAATGCCGCCACCCCAATTACAAGTGGAACAGGGCCTTTTACTGGCGAATTTCAACCAGAAGGTACCTGGGCTATATTGCAAGGTGCTGATATTGAAGGTGAATGGCAATTACTGGTTTCCGATGCATTTGGAATTAATGATATGGGGGAATTAATATCTTGGTCTATTTCATTCAACTCCGTTGTTGAAACCCAATATAGCTGGTCGCCATCAACTACACTTACGTGCGATGATTGTCCAGATCCAGTAGCTTTTCCAGATTTCGGTACGACTTATACGGTTAACTATGAAGATTCTTATGGTTGTATCTATCAGGAAGAAGTTTTTGTTGGTGTTGTTCAGGATATTCCGGCACCCAATGTATTCTGTGAGGTTGGGGAGCCAGGAAGTGGTGAACTTATCTTCACCTGGAGTCAGGTAGATCAATTTAACACCTATGAAGTTAACATTATAAGTTCGACTGGCGAAAGTGGTTGGATAGGCCCAATCAATGGTACTACTTTTACAGTGCCAGGGCTGATGAATAATGAAGAAATCACGCTACAAGTTAGAGTATTTGCAAGTGGTTCAGGAGCAGATTGTACGTTGGAGATCGGCTCATCAACTTGTACTTATACGACTTGTGAAATAGAAGCAACGGTTGATGCTTTAACCGGTATTGACTGTTTTGGTGATACCAATGGTACGATAAATATTTCCGCGACAGCGGGAGAACCGCCATATAGCTTTTTTCTAGATGGTGATAACACCCCATTTCCGGACGGAAATTTTGATAATCTGGGAGCAGGAGCCCATACCGTTGCTATCGAAGATGCGACGGGTTGCCAAATCTTTGTCGATTTTACCACCCCAGGACCATCAGAGTTAACGCTAGACATAGCACTTGATCAAGCAATTAGTTGCTTTGACGCGACAGACGGTAGCTTGGCGGCCTTGCCTGCTGGCGGAACGACACCTTATACATTTGACTGGAACAACAATCAAGCGGACTCCCTCAATACTAATTTGGGCGGAGGAGATTATGAATTAACCGTTACAGACGCTAATGGCTGTAACACGACGGCTACAATTACATTGGATGTTCCAGCGGCACTTGTGCTCACGCTCGAAACGATGGACGCTAGTTGTTTTGATTCACAGGACGGCCAGATCACTGCACAAGTGGAAGGCGGTACCGGTGATTATTCGTATGAATGGGATAACAATGCTGGTAATGTAGATGCTGCTCAAAATCTTTTAGCAGGTAGCTATTGTGTGACCGTTACGGATGAAAACGGCTGTCAGGTATCTGCATGCGAAGATGTAGCAGCACCAGAACAACTGGTCATTGATGAAATACTGGCAACCGATGTTTTGTGTAATGGTGGCAATACGGGTACCACATCTGTGACAGCTAGTGGAGGTACCGGTGACTATACCTATTCTTGGGACGATGACCTTGCCCAGGTCTCTCCAATGGCAACTTCTTTAATTGCAGGGACATATTCTGTAACAGTAACAGATGAAAATAGCTGCACCGCTTCCGCGGAAATTGAAGTAGCTGAACCAGATTTATTGGAAGCAAGTGCTCAGGCAGTAGACGTGCTTTGTCGCGGAGAGGAATCGGGAGTCATTGATACAGAAGTAAATGGTGGTACAGAGCCATATACCTATACTTGGAATACACAAGACCAAGAAGCTGATCTGACGGACTTGGCAGCAGGAACTTACTTTTTAACGGTTTCGGATGCGAATAACTGCACAGAACAATTAACTATTCAAATCGAAGAACCAGAAGAAGGTATCGAACTGGAAATAGAACAAACTAAAGAAGCCTGTTTTGGCGAACTAGATAATGAAGCGACGGTTTTCCCGCAAGGAGGAACGGCACCTTACACCTATCAGTGGAGCAATGGCCAGACAGCCCAAACGGCAGTCGGACTTGACACCCTTTCTCAATTTGTAATTGTAGAAGATGCAAATGGTTGTAGTGCAGAAATTAGTATTGAGCTACAAGACCTTGATTCTATCTTTGTAAATGTCATTCCTAAAGCACCCTCTTGTTTTGGTTATACGGATGGTGAACTTGCCGTCAATATCGCTATTGGAGGCATTGGTGAAGATGTTGAAGATTATGACTTTAGCTGGAGTGATGGACAATCAGGTCCTCAAGTTGGAAATCTGGCAGGAGCCATGATGTATACCGTTACTGCTACAGATGCACAAGGTTGTACAGGCACTGCTTTTCAGGTATTGAGCCAACCCCCTCCGGTAACTTTTGATATTGATAGTACAGCTGTTAGTTGCTTTGGTTTTTCTGATGGTATGGCAACCGTTTCGAATCTGGTAGGCTCAGGTATGGCTTTTGATATTTCTTGGGATGCCAATGCAGGCAATCAGGAAGGATTATCCGCTACTGATCTGGCAAGTGGAAACTACCAAGTGACGGTAACGGATGAAGATGGATGCATGCAAGAAGGCAGTATATTTATTCCGCAACCGACGGAAGTCGTCGTATCATTAAGCACCGTAGACAATGGTTG
>JALEHC010000617.1 GCA_022763215.1 Saprospiraceae bacterium | reverse complement strand
CTAATCGGTTTTTAATACTGTTTTCACTTTTACTTCTGCATGCAACGTACGATGTACCGGGCATTTATCGGCAATTTCTAGCAAACGGTTTTTCTGAGTTTCATCCAAGTCTCCTTTAACTTCGATTATCCGATCAAAGTGGTCAATTTTGCTCTTTGGATTTTCGGTATCCTCAGCATCTTCAGCATAATCCTTTGAATGATCTAGGTGTACCGTCACTTCCTGCAAATCCCATTTTTTACGGCGGGCGTACATATGTAAAGTCATGGCTGTGCAAGTACCTAGCGAAGCTGTCAACAATTCGTAAGGGCTGGGGCCAAAATCATTGCCGCCAACACTTGCTGGCTCATCAGAGGTCAGACTATGGTGGCGTACCATGACTTCGGTGGTAAAGTCTTCAGCCCCCAATCTTACCGCCACGGTTTTCTCTGGTTTCAGAGCTTCTTTCTTTTCCAACGAAAGATAACGCTTTGCCCAAGTCGCAATGACTTCACCGGCATAGTGCGAATCTGCTTTATTCGTCAATAAATGGTCTGCACCATCGAGAGTCACAAAACTTTTCGGATGTCGTGCTGCATTATAAATTTCTGCCGCATTTTCAATCGCTACGGTCAAATCTTGTGGCGAGTGTAAAATCAATAATGCCCGACCAAATTCCTCCAGCTTGTTTTTGAGATTCGCTTCGCGAATATCTTCCAAAAATTGTTTTTTCACGGTAAATGGCCGTCCTCCGATCTGTACATTGGCAATACCTTCTTCTTCGATAGTTTCGATCCCCGTCTCAAACAAGTGACTCACATGCCCTGGATCAAAAGGAGCACCGACAGTGGCGACTGCTTTGATCGATGGCAGATGTTCTGCCGCTGCAATCACGGCCGCGCCGCCCAAAGAGTGACCGATGAGCATGCTTGGTGCTTCATGGGCTTCCGCCAAATATTCCGCTGCTTTGACCAAATCACCTACGTTGGAAGAAAAATTAGTATCTGCAAAATCGCCTTCACTTTCTCCCAAACCAGTAAAATCAAACCGCATCACGGCAATACCATTTAGGTTGAGCGCACGACTGATATTACGCACCGCAGTCAGGTTTTTATTACAGGTAAAACAATGCGCAAAAAGTGCGTACGCAACCGGATGCTGATTGACTGGCAATTCCAGGCGAGCAGCCAACTGCTCACCGGCAGTGTTTTCAAAACTAATTTTTTGTGAAGGCATGTTAAGATTGTTTTATTTAAAACAATTTGTTTGATTAATTTTGTTTTTGTCACTATATTTATGACATCGAATTGCAAAACAGAGTCTCCGGCTACCTATTTAATCAAAAAAATGACAAATCGAACTTTTTATTGGAGGTATCCTCCTCTTTGTTCATCGTCAAAAAAATCACGTCAACTTGTGATCTGAACCAAAATGGAAAATAACAAAGCAAAAAAGACTTCGCTTCGCGCACGTATTGCCAATATTATTGTCATCGTGCCAAGTCAGAAGAATCCCAAAGACAAAGAATCCTCGGTCGAAGACCGAAAGCGTAAGCACAAATTTGATTTGATTGCTATGATCCTGAAAATCATTGCAACTTTAATTGCGATATTCAAACTATTCAAATGAATCACTCCAATTATTACAACGACATTTTCCCAGATCGGGTTGAGGTGAAGTTTTACTGGGCTCTTTTTTCAAATACTGCTGTCGTAGTCACTACCAACAGCTCAAGTTTTGAAATTCTTTATTTCCCGACTGCCCAAATCAGGAAGTCAGGCATGATGCGTCCCCAGGTCTCAGGATTGTGTTCTCCGCCGATTACTTCCACATATTTGATTTGAGGGCCTTGCTCGTAGCCGATATTTTCTAGTGCCTTGATAAGATCAAGGGTATCATCTATGGCATCAATAATTCCATTATTGTTGCGGTCTGCTTTTTCGTCTTCGGTTCCGGCTTGCAGCCAAAATTTTTGAGGGACTAGTCTTTGGCTTTTCGCCAAATAATCATGCACAATGCGGTTAGCATCAGGCTCGTCTTCTGTAAATTCTTCAGAGCGCCACCAAAGTGAGCCAGAAAAAACACCTACCTGGCCAAATACTTTAGGATGCTTCCAGGCCAGATCAAAGGCAGAAAGTCCGCCCAGTGAAAATCCGGCAATAGTCGTTTTGGCCGCTTTCTTGCTGAGTTTGTAGCGTTGTCTCAGGAAGGGGATAAGTTCATCCAACATAAACGAACGATAAGCCGTTGCTTTTGCACCGCGCTCTTTATAATCAGCCTGATCAATTACGCCATATTCCTGCATTCGGTCACCTGCATGGATCGCCACGATGATGCATCTCTTAATCGTCTTGTCGGTATAAAGGTTGGAGAGCGTATCCAACATAGAAAGCGCCTCCATATCTTGTCCATCGTTAAAAAATACGACTGGGTAAGCAGATTTAGAAGAAGTAAAGTAGCGTGGTGGCAGATAAATATCAACCCGAACTTCACGATCTAATGCCTTGGAAGGGAAGTTTTGAATTTGGTGAACCTCCAAATGTTGTTTTCCCTTCAATAAAATTTGTTGAAAAAGTCGATTTTTCTTTTCTGATGATTTTTTCAAAAAAAGCATAAAAAAGCAATTTACATTTTGTGGGCACGACTATGCTGGAAATATGCTTCCGAAAATTAATTAGCATACTAAATATTAACAACACCAAAAACCGGCACTCTACTTATAAAAAACTGAAAACCAACCCGCTGCCTCTTGTTTTATGTAAAAAAACCCGTACTTTTGCACCGGTAAGTGTAAAAAAGACAATAAGTTTTCTTTTTAAGAATTGATACAAATATAGAAGAGTTGCTCTGTAGTTTATAAAAACCACAAAAAAGAGCCTTATTTTAGAGAAAGTCGAAGACTTACCACCCATTAAAAAAATCTGAAAAACATTTAAACCTATGAAAAAAATAGGGATTCTGTACGGCCAGGAACGTTCCTTTCCAGAAGCTTTTATCAAGCGAATTAATGAAAAAAATATTGATGGTATTGTTGCTGAAGCAGTAACCATCGATAAAGTGATGCAGGCAGAACCTACCGAATATGCGGTAATCATTGACCGCATCTCGCAAGATGTCCCTTTTTATCGTGCTTACCTCAAAAATGCAGCCCTATGCGGTACTGCGGTTATCAATAATCCTTTTTGGTGGAGTGCTGATGAAAAGTTCTTTAACAACGCACTGGCTGTCAAATTAGGCGTACCTGTCCCTAATACCGTCTTATTGCCATCCAAAGATCATCCCGAAGATACCACTGCTGCTTCTTTTAGCAACCTTGCTTTTCCACTTGATTGGGACAATATCTTTGAATATGTTGGTTTCCCTGCTTTCATGAAGCCTTTCGCAGGTGGTGGTTGGAAG
This sequence comes from Saprospiraceae bacterium, assembly GCA_022763215.1. GTDB lineage: Bacteria > Bacteroidota > Bacteroidia > Chitinophagales > Saprospiraceae > JALEHC01. The sequence goes on along the minus strand of JALEHC010000617.1, from coordinate 4,486 downwards.
CACGTTTACAAACTTGAAGACGCAGAAGATTTCTTCTCCAAATATAATGAAACAGGTCAGTTAGTCATGATGCTTCAAGAAGCCATTGACTTTACGGCTTATTTCCGTTGCTATTGCATTGGGCGCAAGCACGTACGTGTTATGCACTACGAGCCACGCAATCCACACCATTTGCGCTACGACGCTCACTTCAATATTCCTGATGAGTTGATGAAGCAAATCGAATCCTTCGTTCTAAAACTAAACGAAGGCTTGGGTTATGACTTCAATACAGTAGAATTTGCTATCAGAGATGGTGTTCCTTATGCCATCGATTTCTGTAACCCGGCACCGGATGCAGATATCAATTCTGTTGGTCAGGAAAACTTTGACTGGGTAGTCGAAACAGCAGCATCCTACGCAATTGAGCGGGCACAGGCACAAAAGCCAGGTCAGGACAACCTAAGCTGGGGTACTTTTATGTCAGATGCAATCAAGCAATCTGTAGGTAGCCAGGTGAAAGCTGCGCCTCAGAAAAAAGCAGTCAAAAAAGCACCGGCTAAAAAAGCTGCTCCTGCAAAAAGTGCAGACCCGAAAAGTGCTTTGTTTAGCAAAATTGGCGAAGCCAAAGCAGCAGATAAAGACGACTTGAAAAAGCTGAAAGGCGTAGGTCCAAAATTGGAAAAAATGCTAAACGAAATGGGTATTTATACCTTCGGCCAGGTGAGCAAAATGGGTAAAAAAGAATATGAACTAGTCGATTCTATGTTGACTTCTTTCAAAGGAAGAGGCCAAAGAGACGATTGGGCCGGACAGGCTAAAAAGTTGATGAAGTAATCCGCTTTTACATCCGGATCTTTATCTACTTCAGAGTAATTATTCGCTCTGAAAATAGGCCATTAGCCTTTTTTTAGTACTCAGCCGACAATTTGGAACCCAGTTGCCGAACCGGAGAATGATCATTTTGTTTGTATTTTCTATTTGCTTTATTTAGCGGCAGAAAGTGACGTTCACTTTTTGCACACAAACACTAAGATATGTATTTAGCGCGATTGGCGATTCTGGATATGTACGATGGCACCCCCAATCAGGGTATGCGTTGTATCCAGGAAATTGTACGCCGCTTCGAAGGGCAATTGTCGGAATGGAAGGTTTTTGATGTCAGAGGAAAGGCAGAAGTCCCGGATTTGAATTATGATATTTATATTTCTACCGGTGGCCCAGGTAGCCCACATGAGGGCGATGGCCATTGGGATAAAGTATTCTTTGAGTGGATGCAGTCCGTTTGGGACTGGAATTTGACAGCTTCAGAGCCTAAGAAACAGGTATTTTATATCTGTCATTCTTTCCAGATGGCAGTCAAACATTTCCAATTGGCAGAAGTGAGTCGCAGACGGTCACCGTCTTTTGGCACATTTCCGGTACACATGACGGATGCAGGCATAGGCGATCCAATTTTTGATGGCTTGCCTAACCCGTTTTGGGCAGCAGATTTCCGTCACTGGCAAGTCGTTCAGCCTGATTTGGCTCGCTTCGAAGCCATGGGCGCAGAAATCCTCGCACTGGAAAAGATCAGACCACACGTTCCACTCGAAAGAGCAATTATGGGTATTCGCTTTTCAGATGATATCATTGGTGTGCAGTTTCATCCAGAAGCTGATCCAGATGGTATGCTGCAACACTTCCTCGACCCGGAAAGACGCAAAACGGTGATCGACGAACATAGTGAAGAGAAATACCTGGGTATGATTGACGATTTAAACGATTCAAGCAAGATACAGCTAACACACGAAATTATTCTACCTCAATTCCTGAACCGGGCCATTAATATTTTCCAGCAGGAAGAGGTAGTCGCATAGCACGGTCGTACTGATTTGCCTTTCGGCAAATCGGTACCGCCTCAGCAAACAAACAAAACCCTATGATCGCCGAACTTCGAAAAAAGTATAACGAGGCTTTCACCACCCAACGCTACCAGCAAATGCTGGACTGGATTGCCGAACAATACGACCACCGCGCCCCTTTCCCTATTGCAGAAACGCCGGTCTTCGTACCAAAAGCACTCAAATCTAAGCTCATTCAAGCCTGCGAAGACATCACCGATGTGATCGTACGCCCTGATTTTAAAGAGCTATCCGAAAGCGCCGTCCTGGCAGGCCAACGCATGCCAAGCGAAACACCACATACGACTTTCCTCCAAATGGACTTTGGTATTTGCACCGATGAAAATGGCGAACTTACCCCACAACTCATCGAGGTTCAGGGCTTTCCTTCGCTTTATTTTTTCCAGCATTTACTTGCGAATGCTTATCGCAAATTTTTCGATATTCCGTCTGATCTGGATCATCTCTTTAATGGGTTCAACGAGACTTCGTATATCGAAAAACTTCGTAACATCATCATTGGTGATGCCAATCCGGAAAATGTCATCTTACTCGAAATAGAGCCTGAAAAACAAACAACAGCCATTGATTTTTATGCTTGTCGCAAAATGATAGGCGTTCCTTTCGTTTGCGTAAGCGACCTGAAAAGAGAAGGAAATCAGATTTTCTACCACAATGAAGCTGGTAAAAAAATAAAGGTAGAACGTATCTTCAATCGGGTAATCTTTGATGAACTCATCAAAAGAGACGATCTGAAACGCGAATTTTATTTCACTCAAGAAGCTGATGTCGAATGGATTGGCCATCCCCATTGGTTTTTCCGCATCAGCAAACATACGCTGCCACTACTGGACAGCCCATACGTGCCTAAATCATACTTCCTCAACGAACTGGATATCTATCCGGAAGACCTGCATAATTACGTACTTAAACCACTCTATTCTTTCGCTGGTACTGGCGTAATTATCAACATCAACAAACATGACCTAGATGCGATCAGTGATCGTGAAAATTATATTTTGCAACGAAAAGTGAGCTATGCTCCAGTCGTAGAAACCCCCAATGAGCCTGCAAAATGCGAAATCCGCATGCTGATGCTATGGGAAAGGGGAGCACCGCGCCCGATCATCGTCAACAATCTGGCACGCCTAAGCAAGGGCCAGATGGTGGGCGTTCGGTACAATAAAGGCAAAGACTGGGTAGGTGGTAGTGTCGGATTTTATCCGGCCTAATCTGCCAATTCCTCAAAGGTATCGGCCTTGTTTTCCTGTGGCCGATGCGCACAAGGGAAGTCCTTTTCAATCAATAGATGCAATGCCCCAAGCTGTGCCTCCAATCCTACTTGATCGGTGTCAAGCCAGTGGGTGGCCTCTTTGCTTGGTATGCTTACTTTTAAATGTTGAGTAGCACTCACCGCTTCTATTCGTGTACCTTCTGATACCATCAATTCAAACCGAAAGATTTCTCCATTCGGAAAATGGAGCGTTTCTTCTACGTGGCCATCAGCTTTCAGTTTTGCTACATCCGACTTGCGTACCCGCATCCGGATACTATCTTGGGTACATCTAATTTTCATAAACGTTCATTTTCTTGATTGCTATCCAAGCATACTACATTTAGCGCAAGCTAAGTGTGATAAAACGCACATAAGCAGTTATACGCCCAATAGTTTTCAGACTTTTACCTTAGCGGTACTTCCGCAACCGCTCAAAAGTAAATAATATTGACCAGTTGCTTACAGGAATATCAACTTAGGCTATTTTCTACTTAGACCTTATCTGGCCAGTGATTAGGCAATTCTCCACTAAATCCCATTTGAGGCAACACATCTATCTGTGCCATTTCTTCATTCGATAATTCGAAATCGAATACGTCTATATTTTCCTGTATTCTCTTTGGGCTAGTGGACTTCGGGATAGGTATGGCGCCATGCTGCATAATCCAGCGAAGACAAACCTGCGCTGCTGATTTTTGATGGTTTTTAGCTATTTCCGTCAAGACTGCATGATCGAGTACTTCCCCTTTTCCCAAGGGAGACCAAGCTTCTATCACAATCCCGTGTTCCTGACAAAATTGAGTGAGCTCAGGTTGCCAATAGCCTGGATGAAACTCAATTTGATTGACCGCCGGCTTCACGCGTGCCGTTTGGAAAAGTGCATCCAGATGCTCCGGCCAAAAATTACTCACTCCAATTGATCTGATTTTGCCGTCTTCCTGCAATTCTTCCAAGGCTCGCCAAGTGTCTGCATTTGTTTGTTGCCAATTATCATAATTCTTTTCATTGGCGGGCCAATGTATCAGGTATAAGTCGATGTATTCCAAATTCAGCTTTTGTAAGGAAGTCTCAAAAGCAGCTTTCGCTGTTTTGTATCCTAGTTGATCTCGCCAAAGCTTTGTAGTGACTATTATTTCAGAACGATCTACTTCGCTTTTCTTAATCCCTTTTCCTACTGCTACTTCATTTTCATATTTAGCAGCCGAATCAATAAGCCGATAGCCATTATCCAATGCCATTTGTACGGCTCTTGTTCCTTCCTCTTCTGTTGCCTGATAAGTACCAAAGCCCAAAGCAGGAAGGCTATTTTCATCATTTAATAAGACCTTTTCCATTCGATTTTTTATTG
>JALEHC010000104.1 GCA_022763215.1 Saprospiraceae bacterium | reverse complement strand
TAATTCGGTCGGTCAATTCGGCGGCTAAAGGCATAGCTGAGATTGTGTTTTTCCGCAAGGGTATGTGACAAACTCAGGCTTGGAAAAAAGTTGAGATAATCTCGCTTCACCCTTTGATTTAGCGTAAGCGAAATGCCATCCGATTGCGTATATTCAGAACGTAGCCCAGCCTGTATTTGCATCCCCTTCCACTGAGTGGAAACATTGGCGTAAGCCGCATAAATCGATTCTTCATAATTGAAAGCATTGCTACGCAAAGGATCGATAGTCCAAACATCTTCCTGCAAAATGCTGAAATTCAAGTCACTTTCTGTTTTTACAATACTGGCTTTTAGACCACCTTCAAAATTCCATTTGTCATTCACTGGTAAGGTATAATCCAGTTTGGCCGCCTTAATTTCTACATTCGAATCATTATCGGTTCTGAAATTGTCAGATGGTTGTATTTCCAGCCCCGTTACATTCAAATAGCGGTTGTTGTTGAGTTGTTCCTGCGGATTATCGAAGGTTGACCAGTCGGCATCAAAAGTAAGCATCTGGCCTTTATCATCGATTTGGTGCTGGACATTAAAATTATAAGAGTAATTATTCCAGTTCTCTTTATGGCTATTTACTGCCTTTACCTGGCTGAAATCAAAAGGATTATCACCAGATAAAATAGATAAGTTGCTGCCATCCTCATTCCATTGCCCACGGCTAATTGTATTGAGCAAACCGATCGTTGTTTTGTCTGTCAGGAAATAATCGACACCAGTTTTTAGATAAATTTGATCAGAATAAGCGTAGCGATCATTTTCCTGCTCAAAACGAGTCAACATTCCTTCAAATGGAATATTTCGATTTATATCTAGTTCCTGATTGCGCTCATGGTGTCGAAAACTATAGTTGCCAAAGAAATTAACCTTTTCCATCCGGTAATTGAGGTTGGTAGAAGCATTGGCTTTTGGTGTTTCTCCATACGAAAAACCAGCACTTACAGAACCATTCAATCCCAGGTTTTCTTTCTTTTTAAGTCGGATATTGATAACCCCTGCATTGCCTTCGGCATCATATTTAGCGGATGGGCTGTGAATAATTTCGATGCTTTCGATACTGCTGGCAGGCATATTTTCAAGCATGCGCACCAATTCTTCCGAAGAGAGATAGGTGTTTTTGCCATCAATCAAAATCAAGATACCTTGCTTACCTTTCAAGCTAATATTGTTGTCTTGATCTACAAAAACGCCGGGTGATTTGGTTAGCAATTCGAGGGCATTATTGCCAGCAGATACCGGGCTGGCATCCACATTCATGACAATTTTATCGGCTTTTAGCTCAATAAATGGTTTGGTTGCTTTGACCACCACTTCCTCCAATTGAGCTGAATTAGTAGCTAGGTGTAATGCCTGAACCTTGCGGTCGGCATGCAATTCAAATACTTCAGAGTAAGCATCTTCATATCCTATAAAATTAACGGCTACCAGGTAACTGCCTTCCGGTATGGCTTCAAAGAGATATTGGCCAGTCGAATCGGTCAGGCTTCCTTTGATGAGGCTAGAGTCAGCAGGCTGCAATAGCAGGACACTGGCATAATCAACGGGTTGTCCTTGATCATCAAATACAAAACCCGAAATTTGATGTTGCGCCCAGCTAAAGCATACCACTGCCAGGCTTAAGGCGGTGCTTAAGATCCATTTTTTCATGTCGAGTGATTTCAGTTTTTTTCTTAAAAAAGTCTTAAAACGGGTGATTTCAATTAGGAGACGAGCTTAGTAGGAGGGTGGTTACAAAAAAATAAGCCCGATCGATCAACCGGACTTATTTTTCTATGAGAAGAAGTGTTTTTCGCACTAACTTATGTTACTTTATGATTATTCCTTTTTGGTAATCAACCTCAATCTTGCGATTTTTGGCTTTAGGGTTTGCTAACATCCAGTTGGCTACCGGTGTAACGATATTTTGCTCAATAGCTCTTTGCAGAGGACGAGCACCATATTTTTCATCAAACCCTATATCGACCAGATACTTGATTAGTTGTTGAGAAAAAACAACCTCCAAATTGCGTTTTTGGAAGCCTTCTCTTTGTTTCAACTCATCGAGTTCTTTACGGGTAATTTTGAGAATATCTTCCTGATTAAGCGATTTGAAATGGACAATACCATCAATTCGATTGACAAATTCTGGTCGAAAATGACCCATAATAGCCGACGTATACACATCTTCTGCACTCGTCGTTTGCGTAAAGCCAATAGAAGAACGGTTGGAAGCCCCCAGGTTAGAGGTCATAATAATGATGGTATTCCGAAAATTAGTGACGCGACCATAAGCATCCACGAGCATTCCTTCATCCAATACGGTCAGCAATGCATCGAAGATGGCCGGATTGGCTTTTTCCACCTCATCCAGCAACAAGACAGAAAACGGGCGTTCGCGTATGTCTTTTACCAATTGCCCCACTTCACGGCCTTCGCCTATCAATCGACTGATTTGCATCGGATGCTGAAATTCACTCATATCCACTCGAATCAGGGGTGACTTTTGTTGTCCTTTTCCAAAGAAATAACCTGCCAGTGCTTTGGCACTTGCCGTTTTACCAACGCCCGTAGGCCCTGTAAAAAGGAGCGTGTTAATTGGTTTGTATGGATTATTCAGCCCCGCTTTATAAATTTTGACGATACTGCAAATCTTATCCACTGCGCTCTCCTGACCAATTATTCTGCTACTGAAATAATCGTGCAGCTCTTGCTGATCGAGCAATAAATCATCTCTCAAAAACAACTCTGGTAAGCCAGTTTGCTTAGTGAAATTGGCAATTACATCCGACTTTTGAATCAGATTTTTCTTCGAAATGTCCGCTTCACTGATACACTGACCCAAAAACTTAATCCCCTTGCCAGGAAAACTCTCATACGGATAATACCGCAACAACAAGCGATAAGCCAAGTGCATCGCATCGGGCTGAATGTCAATTTGCAGATTCTTTTGGGCATACTCCCCAAATTTTTGCAAAACGAGCTGGATTTGATGTTCCGGCAATTCATCTACTTGCACTACTTGAAAAGATTCCACAAAACCAGGCAATAGTCTGCGCATGCTTTCCACTTCTTCCGGCGTAGCCTCACCGATCAGTTGAAGTTTATTTTGCTGCAAAAAGCTCATCAAAAACGAAGCTACACTATCTTCTGGGCCTTCCCCGCCTTGCTGCATAAGCTGCACCATATCAACTACCCACAAGATGCCATTGGCAGACTGCAACTCTTCTACCAGCGATTCCACCGTTTCCTGCCATTCCCCCAGGTATTTGGAGCTAGCGGTAATTCGTTGAGGCATTATTTGCCAAAAACTGAATTCTAGGTTTTGTTTTTTGGAAGTCACCTTCTTGATGACTTGCGTCAAAATCGCACTCTTGCCAACGCCATGATTACCGACGATCAGTACATTAGAACGCGTATTAATCAACTTGTCAAATACCTCGTCGACCTTATTTTCCAGTTCCCATGCAGCTTCAGGATAGCTGGTAATATTTTTTCGTACTCCTTTGGAAAAAGGAAAGCGTTCGCACAGCCTTTGCAGGGTACGATATTCCCTTTGAAAATGAAAGCCGCCCCAATCATTATCGCGTCGGGTATTAACTCTCAGGCTGACAATTTCGAGTTGCGGTTTTTTATATCGCAAATATTGATAAAGCTGTGTTGGCTGAAGCTGATCCAGATAATTTTTCGCAAAATGATGTGCCAATGATTCAAATTGCTTTGGATCGTAATAATAGAAGCTGTAATTAAAAAGAGGCAGGTGGCAATCGTAATAATTGTGCTCCGTTTCGCCGTAAATAACTGCTACGGGCACATTGACTTCATACGAAAGCGGATAAGCCCCGGTTTGGTCGCGGTAAGTTGGCCGTATTTTTATGTCCAGTACCTTCATCCGTGGTTGGACGATATCGAAGGTTGGGTAGTAATCTGATTTTTTATATTGCTTATGCAAATGATCCTGTATCGTAGATTTGATACCGGCTATATCTTTGTCTACTGCTTTGACCTCAGAGCCGACCAGCATACCCAGCAGGTGGCCGTCGCCCAATTCATAGCACAAAAGTGGATAGTTTATTTTTTCCATAGGTGGATAAATATAGCGAATAACTTTCAAAACGCGCTATTCCACATACAAGACCAATCCTTTTAGGTAAGCGCCTTCTGGGTGAAACAAACTGACCGGATGATCTGCCCCTTGTGACAAGTGGTGCAAAACCCGAATTTGCCGTCCGGCTTCAATCGCAGCGGCTACAATAGTATTGTAAAATAGCTGTTGGTCAACGACTTGCGAACACGAAAAAGTAAATACAAAACCACCTTTTTTGACATGCTGCAAGGCCAGTGCATTGAGGCGTTTATAGCCCTGCACTGCATTGTGGCGTTTTTTCAGATTTTTCGCGAAAGCGGGAGGATCGACCACCATCAGGTCGTACGTTTGAGTAGTGTCTTTCAAAAAGCGGAGCACATCCTCGGCATAAGCATGGTGCGGTTGCTCAAACTCATTAATCGCCACATTTTCATTGGTCAGATCAATGGCTTTCTGAGAAATATCGACCGAATGGACCTCCTTGGCACCGCCCTGCAAGGCGTAAATAGAAAACCCGCCAGTGTAGCAAAACGCATTTAGCACTTTTTTACCGGCAGCATATTGGCCCACCAATTGCCGATTGTCTCGCTGATCAAGGAAAAAACCTGTCTTTTGACCTTCCGCCCAATTGACCAGAAACGAATGCCCATTCTCTTTGACCTTTGTACTTTGGCTTTCGCCAAATAAGAAACTATTCTCAACTGTTGCGCCATAAGCTTTGGGCAGGGTTTCGCTGCTCTTATCATAGATAGTATCGAGCTGATCGCCAAATACCGTTTGCAGCGCTTGAGCAATTTTATGCCGTTCTTGGTGCATGCCAATGGAATGGCACTGTACCACGGCTGTTTTTCCATAGCGGTCGATTATCAGGCCCGGTAGTCCGTCGCCTTCAGCGTGTACAAGGCGGTAGCAGTCGGTATCTCCCAATTGTATTTGCTGACGAAAGTGGAAGGCATTTTCAATTTTGGAGCGCCAGAAATCGTCGTCGGCATCCGTTTTTTTAAAAGAAAAAACCCGCACGCAAATACTTCCATTTTGGTAGTGTCCGGTGGCTAGGTATTCGCCGCCAGCATCATACACCTCTACAACATCGCCATCGGCAGGCTCCCCTTCCATTTTCGCGACAGCGCCACTGAATACCCAAGGGTGGAAGCGGCGCAAAGGGGCCGCTTTTTTCTTTTTGAGAAATACTTTCTTCATCATCAGCAATTTTCAATCTTCAGGGGTGCAAAATAAGGGAAATAATTTGGTATGAAAGTCAGTTCCCTTTTAGAAAATGGTATTTACGCATGATGTAGTAGTTGAAGGGCGAGCTGGGATATATTGATTGCGCGCGTTTTGAGGAATTTCAATTTTTATAGCTTTTCGTGCCAAAACAAGTGGGGGAGAACGTACTTCTGCTTGGCACTCTTGAATGTGCTTCCTAACTTAGAGAAAAAAAGTATGAAACCCTCATTTTTTTCATTTTCTCTTTTGGTTTTTTTATACCTGCTGCCGAGTGGCGTATTTGCACAAGATGCAAAGCTGGAATTGATGGATGTTTTTCAGATGGAATACATCTCTGATCCTCAGGTATCCCCAATGGGCTCCCAGATTGTCTTTGTTCGTAATTTTAAGGACGTGATGACCGATAGAAATCGCTCCAATCTCTGGATTAGTGATTTTCAAGGTACCCAAATGCGACCGCTTACGACTGGCATGCAGTCTGATGGATCACCTCGTTGGTCGCCCGATGGTAGTCGTATTTTATACCGCTCATCCAAAAATGGTTCCAGTCAATTGTTTATGCGATGGTTGGATAGTGGAGCAGAAGCTCAGATTTCAAATTTGCAAAAATCGCCTGGAAGTATTCAATGGTCACCGGATGGAAAATGGATATCATTTACCATGATGGTGGATGCGCCTCAAAAGTCTTTGGTTCAACTACCTAAGCCACCTAAAGGGGCGAACTGGACGACTCCTCCCAAATATATCGAAGAATTAAAATTTAAAGCTGATGGGGCCGGTTTCCTCAAGCCGGGGTATCGACATATCTTTGTTATGTCAGCAGATGGGGGATATGCTCGTCAAATTACTTCAGGCGATTATAACCACAGCGATTATAGTTGGTCACCAGATAGTAAGTCAATTGTCTTTTCTGCTCGTCGTACCAAAAATTGGGAATACGAAGCTAAAAACTCAGATATTTTCGAGATTAAGCTGGATAGCAGCGAACTAATACAACTGACCGAACGAAACGGCCCAGACAATAATCCGATCGTTTCTCCAGATGGCCAGACAATTGCTTACCTAAGTTATGAAGACAAATACCTGGGGTACCAAAATAGTCAGATTCATTTGATGAACCGAAATGGTTCTGGCCAGCGATTGGTGCCACTTAAGCTCGATCGAAATATCAGTAATATCCAGTGGAGCAATGATGGGCAATATCTGTATTTTCAGTACGATTCTTTTGGGAATACCTATATTGCTCGCACAGATATGAATGGGGCTTATGAAGTACTCACCAATAATGTAGGTGGCTTGTCTTTGGGACGGCCGTATGCAGGTGGGACCTTTCACGTCGATGGGCCAGGCGACTATATTGCATTCACTTATGGTACGCCAGAACATCCGGCCGATTTAGGCATAACGAACCTCAATTTGGATACCGCTTTGCGTTTGACGAAAGTCAATGAGGACTTATTTGGCTACAAAAAGCTGGGAAAAATAGAAGAATTGATGGTGTCCTCTTCTTATGATCAGCGTGATATCCAAGCTTGGATTTGTTATCCACCAGATTTTGATCCCAATAAAAAATATCCGCTCATTCTTGAAATTCATGGTGGCCCATTTGCCAATTATGGCCGCCGATTTAGTGCGGAGGTACAATTATATGCAGCAGCAGGCTATGTCGTGGTGTATGCTAATCCTCGCGGAAGTACCAGTTATGGCGAAGAATTTGCCAACTTGATTCACCACAATTATCCCAATCAGGATTATGATGACTTGATGTCTGTGGTAGATGGCGTAATTGAAAAAGGATTTGTAGATACCAAAAATCTTTTTGTTACCGGTGGCAGTGGTGGCGGTGTTCTAACTGCTTGGATCGTTGGTAAAACCGATCGCTTTCGGGCGGCGGTAGTCGCCAAGCCCGTGATCAATTGGTATAGCTTTGTGCTACATGCCGATAACCCTGCTTTCTTTTACCGCTATTGGTTTCCGGGCTATCCGTGGGAGCATCAGGATCATTACATGAAGCGTTCGCCGATTTCCCTTGTGGGAAATGTGACAACACCCACCATGTTGCTGACTGGTGAACAGGATTATCGCACGCCCATGTCTGAGACAGAGCAATACTATGCGGCATTAAAGTTGCAAAAAGTAGAAAGTGCATTGGTACGTATACAAGATTCGGGGCACGGAATTGCTGCCAAACCAAGTAATTTAATCAATAAAGTAGCCTATATTTTGGGCTGGTTTGAAAAATACAAACAATAAAACATGATGTTGAAAAAATGGTATTTCCTGCTTTTAGTAGGTGTATTGATGATGGGCTGTGAGTCGCCTGAAACAAAGCAAACAACGGAAGAAACAAGCTCGCAAGCAGCAGAGGGTTTTGATGCAACCGAAAATTTGAAGCGCTACGCAAAGGTTCGTCTTACGACAAATTCGCTAAACGAGCTCACCGTTAACCAGCAACGAATGCTAAAGCATTTGATCAATGCTGGTACGTATATGGATGATTTTTTTTGGTATGAGGCTTTTGGGAATAGAGATTCCTTATTGGCTACCATTGCGGATTCCGCTTTGCGCGAATTCGTCAAAATAAATTATGGTCCGTGGGATCGACTCGATGATGATCAGCCATTCCTAAAGGGATTTGGCGAAAAGCCAATGGGGGCAAATTTTTATCCAAAAGATATGACCAAAGAAGAGTTTGAAAACAATCGTTTTCACGATAAAGATGGCTTATACTCTTTTGTGCGTCGCGATGCTTCCGGCAATCTCAAAGCAGTACCCTATCACGAAATGTTTGGAACAGAAGTTCAAAAAGCAGCTACTGCACTGCGTGCAGCTTCCAAATTGGCTAAAAATGAAGCTTTCAGTGAATACCTCAACCTGCGTGCTGATGCACTGCTAAACGATGAGTATCAAAAGAGCGATCTGGCTTGGATGAGCATGAAAGATAATCAAGTGGATGTTGTCATTGGCCCAATCGAAACGTATGAAGATAAGCTATTTGGCTATCGTGCAGCGCATGAGTGCTATGTTTTGATCAAAGACATGGAGTGGAGTGCTCGATTGGCAAAGTATGCCGACTTTTTGCCGGAATTGCAGCGAAATCTTCCGGTCGAAGCCAAATACAAGCAAGAAAAACCGGGTAGTGATTCTGAGCTTAATGCCTATGATGTGATTTATTATTCTGGTGATTGTAATGCAGGTAGCAAGACCATCGCGATCAACCTTCCGAATGATGAGGAAGTACAGTTGCAGAAAGGCACTCGTCGTTTGCAATTAAAAAATGCAATGCGTGCTAAGTTTGACAAAATTATGCTTCCAATTGCTGAAGAATTGATCGCTGAAGATCAGCGTCAACATATCACCTTTGATGCTTTCTTTGGCAATACAATGTTTCATGAAGTTGCACATGGTTTGGGAATCAAAAATACACTAGATGGCAGTGGTACGGTACGTCAGGCCCTTAAAGAGCATGCCTCTGCACTGGAAGAAGGCAAAGCGGATATTTTGGGCTTGTATATGATTCGACAACTACATGAAAAAGGAGAATTGACCGGCGATTTGAAAGACTATTACGTGACTTTCATGACTGGTATTTTCCGCTCCGTACGCTTCGGTTCTTCCTCCGCACACGGGAAAGCTAATATGATTCGATTTAATTTTTTCAAGGAATATGGTGCTTTCACCAAGGACGAAACAACCGG
>JALEHC010000616.1 GCA_022763215.1 Saprospiraceae bacterium | reverse complement strand
TGCTTACACTCACCGTCCAAAATACAGGCGAACAGGCGGGTAAAGAAGTCGTTCAAATTTATGCTTCGAAGCTCAATTCGACCATCGACCGTCCAGTACAAGAGCTAAAAGCTTTCGCTAAAACCGACATCTTGCAACCAGGCGAAACAACAGAATTATCGTTCTACATCCAGGCAACTGACTTGCAGTACTGGGATGAACAACAAAACGGCTGGCAACTGGAAAAAGGAAATTACAGCATCAAAGCTGGAAATTCCTCCCGAGATATACATTTGTCGCAAGACATCACCTTGTAGCTTATACAAAAAAGCGGATCGGGAATTCCCAATCCGCTTTTTTGTTATTCCACCTCCTTCACACATCGAAAACCTGCATGGTTAAACGCAGAATCTTCACTCGATTTCATGCGGCGCGCTACGCGGTAGCCGCTGCAATAACTTTCATGACATAAAAAAGAACCTCCTCGCATCGATCTTTTGGGAATACCTGGCTCCATCGGATCATAAGAATTTGCAGGGCCATCTGGATTGCTTATGACTTTTCCTGCCCGTGACATACTATACGCTTCGTGATGGTATTTGTCAGCCGTCCATTCCCATACATTGCCGGCCATATCGTGCAGCCCATAGCCATTAGCCGGATAGCTACCCACTGGCGCCGTACTGAAAAAACCATCTGTTTCTTCATTGATATATGGAAATGGTCCTTGCCAAAAATTGGCCTGATCGGTAGCATCGGTCGGCGGTGTATTACCCCACGGATATTTCGGGTCTTCCAATCCGCCCATGGCCGCCCATTCCCATTCCGCCTCCGTAGGTAGGCGTTTGCCCGCCCATTTCGCGTAAGCGGCCGCATCTTCCCAGGCGATGTGCACTACTGGGTGGTCCATTCGGTCTTCAATACCACTGTCGGGGCCTTCTGGTTGCCGCCAATTGGCCGCCGTTGTCCAACTCCACCAACGGGAATAATTTTGCAAATTTACAGGGCCATCGGTTGGCTGAAACACCAGAGAGCCCGGCATCAGCACACTATCGGCAGGTTTAGGCGTGCCAGGAGGGAGGGTTTTGGCCATTTCTTCCCAGTCGATAGGCCGTTCGGCCACCGTCACATAGTTCGTGGCTTTCGCAAATTCCATAAATTCTTTGTTAGTCACTTCGTGTGTATCCATGAAGAATGCATCTACCTCTATGTTTCGGCGTGGCAACTCATCGGGGTCGGCCTGTTGCGATTTTCCCCCCATCAAAAAAGTGCCGGCCGGGATATAGGCCATTCCTTTGGGTGGTTTTTCAGTAGCTTGTTGTTGTGATGCAGGCTCAGTTTGGCAACTACCCAACAAAACACATCCGATCGCTATGTACAAAAAGTATTTCATCATTATTGACTATTTATCTTTGCTACAATATTAGTTATTACATGGTGGAAAGAAGGAGCCCCACCTATTTTTGTCAAAATAAAAATAGCTTGATCTCATTTCTCAGCGACTACTTATTACAATTATTTTCGTTATTTTATTTTGTTGTTGATAGTTTGCACATAATTTTATGGTGCTTGGAATTTATTGCAGTGGAAGATTGGATGAATTACTTAAATAAAATACCGGATTTTGCTCGTTTATTTGGGGCCTCAGCCGCTATCGCGTCTGCGCTACGCTTTGTAGCTCTCCGCATCAGGCGGATCGGCCCTTCGGTCTGTCCCATTTGGGGAAACCCCAAAATGGGCCACTACGTCGCATCGCTAGGCCAAAAGAGGAAAAGTGTTTTTGTCAGCTTCTATGCAATAGTTTTGTTTTTTACTCCTCTGCTCATAGAAGCACAAAGTGCCGTTTCTTTTGAACGAATTGCCCAAAATAAAGGGGTCTACCAAAGTATAGTTTATTGTATAACACAAGATAACTTTGGAAATATCTGGATGGGTACGGAAGAAGGTGTCGTCCGCTTTAATTCTGAAACCCCTTACATCTACGACAATTACGAGGGCTTGCCCGATGACTTTAGCAATCGAATCAATGCTATTTTTACAGATCAGGCTGGACAGATATGGATCGGAATTGAGTCGGGCTTGTGCCGATTTAATCCCCAACTCGACAAATTTGAAGCCGTTGGTGTCGAAGCTGAAGCACGACCAAATTTAGTGGCAACGATTACTGCATCAGCGGAGAACGAATTATTAGTAGGTGCTTATAACGGACTATGGCGATACTACCAACTACCTAATGGAACGGATACATTGCAACGACTGAGTGCCAAACTACAGGTGGAAAGTATTTCCCGAAAGGGAAATCAAATCCTGTTTGGTTCCGTAGATGGTTTTTTCCGATTGCAGGACGCTGATGCTACACCTGAGGAAATTACATTTGACGGGCTAGATAGCGAAAAGCCCGCTTTGGCAATCTCTATTCAGGATTTGGGGGAGCAGCTTTTGATTGGCACCAAAAATGATGGCTTGTGGCGAATGAAACCTGACGAAAATGTTGCTTATAAAATTGAATTAGAACCTTTCGAAAAGAAAAACTACCCCATACACGAAATACTACCTGAAAAGAATGGGAACCTCCTAGTTGCCACCGATGGTCTTGGTCTGATGCGACTAAATAAAGATTTTGAATTGGTAGATCATTTTACCAATGATGTAAACGCAGTTTCATCTATTTCGAGTAACGGTATTTATGATTTGCTGCAAGGCGCAGAAGATATTTTGTGGATTGCTACCTATGGCGGTGGCGTAAACCGACTATGCGCCAGTAAAAATGATTTTCAAACCATCGCCCATGTCGTCAATACCGAAAATAGTATTCGACATAGTTTTACTAGGTCAATTTTGGAAGACAACGAGGGGAACATCTGGTTTGGAACGAAAGAAGGAATCAGTATCTGGAATCGAAAACGAAACAACTGGAAGCACCTCAAGGGCTTGTCGCCATCCCAAACGACAAATACTTCCGCTATCGTTATGACGCTGGAAGAAGATGGGGATTATATCTGGGCCGGAACCTACAACGATGGCATCTATAAAATCAGGAAAACAGATTTCGAAACCACTCATTATAGCCGTAATGAAAGTGGTAAACCCAAAATCAACTTGTCAAAGATTTATGCGATTGCAAAGGATCAACAACATCTTTGGATAGGTGGTATCGATGGCAATTTGCAACGCATCAATGAAGCAGGAGAAAGTACTGAATTTGACAGCCCACATGTGAAAACTATATTGACGAGCCAAAGTGGAGCGGTATGGGTGGGTGGTAGAACTGGCGTACAGCGTATCATAGGGGATTCGGTTCACCAAATTGCAGCGATTAATGCTCCAGAAGCCGGCCTTGATTTTATTACTATCAATTGTCTATACGAAACCCAATCTGGAAATATCATTGTGGGAACCAACGGAGCCGGTTTGGTTTTTTATGACGTATTTGACGAAAGTCTGAAAACCCTAAGCCGTGAAAATGGCCTGCCCTCAGATATTATTCAGGGTATTTTGGCTGAAAGCGAAAAGAGTTTGTGGGTGAGTACAACTCGCGGACTAGCACATATTGAACTCACTGAAAAGGACACTTTAATCACTGTTTTTGACCAAAAAGATGGTCTGGCAAGCACCGAATTTAATTATGGTAGTTATGCCCAGCTCAAAAGTGGCGATATGATTTTTGGCGGAGTATCGGGGCTTACTTTTTTTGATCCCGGTAAGATCAATCCGCAGACCATTCGCCCGAAAGTTTATTTTGAAGAATTTCAATTGTTTAATCAAAAATTGGAGGTGGGAGACCCCCCTCTCCATGCACATATCAATACCATTGGGCAAGTTAATTTGGGGTACCATCAAAATGCATTTACGATCAAATTTGTGGGGATTGTACACAGCATCCCTTCCAAAGTGAGCTATCGGTGGCGACTGAAAGGCCTGAATAATGAATGGAGTGAACCTAGTTATGAAAATCAGACCAACTTCACCAATCTGGAGCCGGGCGATTATACACTCAGCGTACAGGCCGCCAACAGAGCAGGCGTTTGGGGCCCTGAACGAGAGCTACTAATCCAGATTGCACATCCGTGGTGGGCAACTACCTGGGCATATATCGGTTACACGATTTTGGGTTTATTGTTATTGGGGGGGCTGATTTATTTCGGTACTGTATTAATCAATAAACATAATGCCGAACAACAGATTGCCTTTTTTAACAATATTACGCATGAACTCAAAACACCGCTGACAATCTTGTTGTCTACTCTGGACACTCTGCCGGATTCGAAGGAGGCCAAATCCGAATCTACCAAAAAAGTGCGGTCTACGATCAATCGACTAAATGCACTTTTTGATCAATTGCTCAATTTTCATCGAGTCACTTCTGATCATTTCCAAAACGGGGATGTGGCCAAAATAGCGCTATATGACCACGTCAAAGAATTGAGTAACCGGTTTTTGCCATTACTGGAAGAGCGGAGTTTGCAGGTTAATATTCAAAATGAATATCCTGGAGGTGTTTTTTATTATGACCAAAATACATTCGATAAGATTCTTTTTAATCTGTTGTCTAATGCTATTAAATATTCGTTAGATGGGCAGCAGATTGATATCTATCTGGAAGGAGGCCGAAAGTCGGATTTAAAAATCGCTGTTCGCGATAAAGGGATTGGTATTCCAAAAGACCAGCAAAAATTCATTCTTAAAAGATACTACCGAGGCAGAAATGCCATTAATAGCCAGCAACCCGGCACCGGACTTGGACTGATGATGGTTAAGAATTTGGTTGAGAAAGATGGTGGGAGCATTGATTTTGAAAGTGTCGAAAATGAAGGTACTACCTTCACCGTGCAACTAAAATCACAACAGGCGCGTTACCGCAAATCAGCATTGATTACTGCAACTGATCACAAATCGGCAGAAACCTATGATCGGGCCCGACTGGAAGAATTTAAAAATGCGAAAGTCCTGATCGTTGAAGATAACAATGAGTTGCGAAAGGTATTGAAGAAAAAACTGGGGAGTTATTTTCAGGTATTTGAAGCCAGGAACGGAAAAGAAGGTCTGGAAAAAGTCGGTCAAATATTTCCAGATCTTATTATCACTGATCTGATCATGCCGGAAATGGACGGTATGGCCATGTGCGAAGCACTACAAAACGATATCAATCTCAACCACATCCCCATTTTTATGCTAACCGTACTGAATAATTCTGTTCAGAAACTGGAAAGTATCGAAAACGGGATTACTGAATACATGGAAAAGCCGATTG
>JALEHC010000615.1 GCA_022763215.1 Saprospiraceae bacterium | reverse complement strand
CATTCTTTTTGTCGAATTCATCAAAGTCATCTAGTCAATCGATTACACCTCAAAAACTATATAAAAGATGGTGGCAAGAAACCAGAAATGATAGTTTCGGACATGAAAGCAAGTGGTGGCTGGGTCATAACCATTGATGGGGCAGTCTTACCCGTTTCCAAAGCTGGGAAAAAGCGCTTGTTTGGACAAGTCTAGAGAAACAATCAATCCCGTTTCAGGCAATTTTTGTATAAAAATATGGAACATCTGCCTTCATTTAGTCAACTTTAAGGCATCATATCAAACCTAAATAGACTTTCGATGAAGAAAACAATCTTGCTATTTTTTAGCTTAAGCTTACTACTCACCGCTTGTTTTAGTCCCAATAATGAAACGGAAGAGGAACAATCGACTACCGTTCAAGAAGAAGAAAATGAAGCATCTTCTGAAAACAATTCCGTTAATATCTCTATCGGAGAAGACAGTAATATCAAGATCGATGAAAAGTCAATGAAAAATCTTGAAGAAGGCCTTGAAAAAATGGCTGATGCTTTCAAAAACTTGGATGTAGAGATCGAGTCGGATATCGAAGCAGTCGATTTTCGCGAACTCAAAAAAGCGCTACCTTCCAGCATCGGTTGGATGAAACGAACGGAGTTTGGCGGCGAAAAAGCAGGTGCATTTGGCCTGAAAACTTCTACTGCCAATGCGACTTATGAAAGTGGAGATAAAGAAATTCGCATAAGTGTAGTGGATATTGGAGGCTTTAAAGCTGCACTAGCTGGACTAGCAGTATGGTCGAATATAGAAGTAGACAAAGAAACCATGGACGGCTATGAACGCACGACTATGATTGATGGCTACAAAGCATTCGAAAAATACAACGGAAAAAGAGAAGAAGGAGAATTATCCGTTATTCTGGGAGATCGTATCGTTATTTCTATCGAAGGTGAAAATATTGATGACGATGATTTGCGTAAAGCATTAAAGAAAATAGATGTAGACGACTTAGCTGATATTGCCAAGTCAGAACAATAAATCAGGGAGCGGTAGAATCGCCATTGCGCTGCTCCAAGACCCGATGAAACTTCAACAGATGATTCGGGTCTTTTTCGTTATAGACGCACAATATCAGCGTATTCTTCTTGCGACCATCCATCGGGAACAAAATTTTCACCGGATTGTGCACATAGCCATTATCCTCAAACATCAGAATTTGTTTATTGCGGGTAGGTAGCCTGAATAATTTGAGTTCTTCGACATCCTTTGGCAACGGAATATCATCATAGCCTTCTTCTTCCAAAAATTGCCGAATCATGGTATAACTATGCGCTAATTTGGAACCTCCAAACACTGAACGGTACTCATAGCCGTCACTTTCACCTCCCATATAATCGGAGCCGGCAGGCGGAAAATCCTCGCGCATCGGGACTTTCTTTTCTTCCATGTATTTTGAAATATCCAACATGTTTTCTTGAACGACTTGCTGATAATACAAATTTACGGAAAGCCTGATCTATTGCACCTATTTCTAATTATTTTTTTTAAATTATTTTTATTGATACATTCTGTTTTAAAATACGCGCCGAATAATTTGCCGATATATCGCCTCCAATAGCTCTTCTTCCATCTCATCATCGTCTTCAACTTCGTCCGGAAATGCTGTTTGGTGTTTATATCGGTTCGGAATGGCATCTTCATTGCCAGAAACTTCAACAATCTCTACCTCTGAAATACGGCTTTCATTGATATAGCAGTCCCGCAATGGACAATTAGAGGTATTAGCCAAAACATCTATCTGAACGCGTATTTGTGCTTCTTTTTTCTTTGTGATTTGGTGGACCGTTCCTTCAATGGTCTCATAAATCGGCTTTTTTTCTGTGTGGCCACTAGTGTCCGTTACATATTCATAATCGGCAATGATTTCTTTTTTAAAAGTCTTGTCCTCTGTGTGTTCGTCGGTATCAAAATCAACAGAAGGTAGATTGATTTCTACGAAGCAGTCGGGCTGTTGGCCGCTCGGATTTCGCTCATAATATACTTGTCTGAATTTATTGCTGCAGTTTTCTATGCGTTCAAATTGCCGGTCGACATCCCAGTTGTTTCCAAAAAATAAATTATCGGTTTCCACCACAATAATGATTTGGCCGTAAGCCAAACTAGCTGCCAGCAGGCTGTCTATTCCTTCCTGAGATCGATTATACTGTTTGCTATGCATGAAAGTGCGATATGCTTTTTGAGCGAGTAGCTTGTTTTGGCTTGCTTTTGCTTGCGCAAATTGGTCTTCCGCCCGGGCACGGTAAAGGGCGGCTAGCTGAGCACGTAGTTGAGGGCGTTCTTGGCCGAGTGCTTTTAGTTTTTCGGCGTAAGCCACAGGCAAGTAGGGTTTCGCTTTCGCTAAATCCGTTTGTAGGTCTAGATTGATTCGAAGTGCACTTTTCAGGGAACTGGTAGTAGCTGTATTGATCAGCGTTTTTTTTCGGTCTTCCTGCTTTCGCAAAATGCTATCCAGGGCCGTTTGCATAATCTTTACGTTTTGAGTCGTTTGTTGTTGTTGCTGTAGCTGTCGCAAACTCAGTTTAAATGCTTTGCTGTAATTTTGCTGTTGCAAATACTCCTGCGGCGTTGTACAGGCCATCAGTGTAAAAAGAAGGATAAAAAAT
>JALEHC010000614.1 GCA_022763215.1 Saprospiraceae bacterium | reverse complement strand
TCCCCTTTTCTGTTTTCAACAAAATAGGAATACTTAAGGGTCAGATAGAAGTGGGAATTGTTATAACTACTTCCGGTGCTAAGATTATTGGTTTCCGTATCGTGGCCTTCCAATATGAAGTAGGAATAATCTTTATTCGCATATTTTTTCAAGTCTTTATAACTGACCACTTTTACGTTGTTAAAATCCCAGATATCATTGAAGATCTTTTCATACTGGGCTTTTCTTTTAATATCGACTTCTCGGAGAATAAAAAGGCTGGTAGAGCTTTTGAGTAATTTCATAGCCGTATCCGTAAATTCGACTTCACTGGCATCAACTTTATCAAGCCGACTGGATGTTCTGGAGGTAAAACAAGAAGTAAGAAGTATACTCAAGATAAAGAGTATAAACAAAGGTGATGTTGTATACATGCGTATCGTGTTATGGGATTAATAATCAGTTCTGTGTGTTGTCATCTACCTTTCGGTAAATCCTAATGCATGGCAAATCGAATGTACAACTGTAAAGATTTGCCTACTTGTTCGTTCAGTATCTCTTTTATAATACAATTTTTTTGCTTTAACGGACATTCGTAAGAATGAGCGAAAATTCCGTTTCTTATAGCGGTTTCTGCCACCTTATTTGACGAGCAAATACCGCCAACGTTGGGTTTGGTTTCATCAATGAACAACTCGTGATTGACAATGTAGTCATAAAAGTGGTTCACCCAAAAGTCTTTTTGTTCGGGTTCTTGTTCTACAAATTTTCCACATAAATATATTGAAATGGTTTGCTCTTTTTGTTCATCTTCGGTTGAGTATAAACGCTGTAATGCTGCTTGTTGCTCTTCGGAAAGTTTATCCCACCAAGCTTCCACTTTGGTGATTTCACGTGCAGAAATATCGGTTTTTACTTGTCTGATGATGGTTTTGAGCATACACTACTTTTTGGTTTTACGGAAAATATAAGCCAATTCAAAAGCCCAGAATCTCGAATTACTATTATTTGCACCTGAGCCTAGCAAGCTATCTGGGACAGGAGCATCATCTCTTCGGGTTACCGTAAATTTGATGTTTTTATACAGCACACCTCCACCAAGGTCAAATGAAGGTGCAAATAGCATTCTTTCAAAATTATTTACTTCCAAAAACTTCAATGTAGTTCCAATGGTCAAAAATGGTGTCCACGAACTATTATTATTAAAGCGAAAATTTACATGAGCTGGTATGGTCAACATGTGGAAATTATCTTTATACAATACATTAAGTGCTTCTCGTTCAGTCGAAATGAAGGTGTATCCCGCGCCAAACAAAAAAGAAATAAAGCTACTTCTTTGCAAAGAAGAGATTTCCCGATAATATCCTGCCATAAAACCATAATCATTAGACGTGCTCCCGAGTGGCCTTAAGAATGCTAATCCAAAAGATTGCTCCACCTTTTTTTTGAATGGTTGAATACGATCAATTTCAACGACCTGCTGATTGGTGCATTCGGCATAATCTTTTACGATACTCTCCATCGCACTATCCTTAAACCGGAGTCGGTCAATTTTAGGATAAATGGCCGGACAATCACTAAACAAATACTTCAAAACGCCCACATATTCCCTAACTTCAATATTAGAGGTTTGGCTTCTTCCTGTATTGTTACTTCCTGTTACTTGCTTTTCAATCAGCTCCAGTCTATGTATTTTATTATCTTTCCGGATGTAATAAGCTACTATGTTTTGCAAATTATTGATCACGGTTTTCTCCTGATCGGGCAATTGTAATTTGTATAATTTGACATCTCCTTCTATCATCACTTCTGCCAAACGTTGCTTATAGGTCGTATCCAAAGCTGAATTAATGCGAATACTTTCGTATTTCATGCCTGATGTCGCAAATCGGAAAGATCGGAGTTCTGTAGGCAGGTAGGTTCGGCTTTTTTCTTCTTCGGTGATCCGAAACTTTACACTTTGCGAAAGCTCTAATGATCCTTGCTCTTCAATGAATCCACTCAGGGTGTCTCCATTTAATAGCGTAATAGTAGCTTTTTGATAGTTTCTTTGTGCGGAAAGCGTCGTAAATGCACATAAAAAGATAAGGCAGCATGTCCAATTAAGGAAAGTCGTTTTAGTCATTTTAGCTTTATTTTGTCTGGCTGCTAATATAGAAAAGAAAACAACAATTACCTTATTTTCTCATGTGAAGTATTGGAAATGGTTTTCCTTGAGGATCTAATTCTGAACGATCAAATACTTCAAACCCCATTTTTTTGTAAAAGGCTACTGCAGAAGGATTATCCTCATTTACATCAACTCGATTGACCTCAAATTCCTTAAAGGCCAATTCCATACATTGCCTGCCAATTCCGTGCCCAATGACTGCCGGGTCCAGAAACAACATTTCCAATGATTGCTCATGAATGCCCATAAAACCTACAATTTTTTGTTGTTGGTTTTGTACAACTCTCAATTCTACAGCATCTAGGTATTGTTCCAATATCAATGGTTTGAAGTAGGCAATATCTTCTTCCTTCAAAAAATGATGTGTTGCCCTAACCGAGGCTTCCCACACATCGACTATCTCTTGATATTGGTGTTTTTGGGCTTGGTTTATCGTATAATTCATGTGGTTGGCATTTGTAAACGAATGATTCCCAGGTCATCATTTGCCGTGAGGCAAAACTGCTGACTTAATATCCTTAATTTTTTATGAAAGTAGCGTTCGTTTTCCAAATCACTTTTATCTTTTAGCAAATAATAAATGACTTCATCATCTGTCTTATTTGCCGTAAGGCCAGGACTGATATTTCCAAAGCTAAAAATGCCATCTGTTGAAAGACAAAAATTCTCAAATCCAGAAAAGCTAAAAAGTTGATTTTGTTTTGAAAACCAGCTTTCAAAGGATTCCTCCAAATGATAACCTAGGTAGTCGGGCTGATTATTTTGTTCGATCACAATCTGCTCGTTATCTGTCAGTAATAGTCCATCACCAATTGCGATTACTTTTGTTTGTTGCTCCGTATGATCGACAATGGCAAGAAGAAGTGTAGAGAGCAAATCGTATTTTTCCAAAAGTAATTGGCTTTTAAACTGTTGTAATTTTTGAAACACTTCTTTTACCACTGCTTCTAACAACATATTTAGCGAAAGCGACATCTTTTGGGCATACTCCAGATAAAAATGTTGATACGCTATTTTTCGAAGTATTTTTCCGGTTAAGGCCGAAGCAAACCAACTTTGGGAGCCATTCGTGCAGCCGTCCAAAACGGCTAATAGCAAGCGGTTTTGACCAATTCTATTATAGATTGTATAGTCTTCGCAGTAGTGTTCGTGCTGCTTTCCTCTACAGGTAATTTGATGAATATACATGCCTCATTAAGGCAAAGAATTTTGGAAAAGTTCCCTAATGCATCCGAATCGATTTTTTTAACTGCTGTTTTACGCTTTCCAGTTGTTCCATTTTGGATTTATCAATAAGTAGCCTAGTATCTGTTTTTGGAGCATAGTGTAGGTAGGCTTCCTTTTTGTTGTTGGCCACTTTTTGCCGTTCGGCAAATGTATTTTCAAGCGCTTTCCTTTCTGGCATTGAAACGGCACTTTTATGCTTGCGCAAAATCTGAATGGCAACTTCTGCATTGCTCAAATAATCCTTGTGAATGATGGCGGTCAAGGCTGGTAGTAGGCTATTATCAAAAACAGAACGCTGATTCAGCACTTTCAAAATCAATCGCCTTGTCTGGAGTGGATACTTTTTTAATCCCATTGACAATATGCCGTAATGCTTCTGTGCAAGACAATCATGAATGGCTTGAGAATCAAGTTTCAAAAGACGAAAATAGGAGAGGAGATAGGCTATCATAATTTTAAATTTGGGTAGATAGAATATCTTATTTTCTAACCACATTTTCCTCAATTCCCGATCAGGTGAACTAAAAAGTCGACTATAAAAAAAAAGAGGAAGCAATTAACATCACTTCCTCTTCCTATTTAATTTTCAGTAGATACTAGGCCGTCATACCACCATCCACCACATAGGTTGCTCCAGTCGTATAACGTGCTTGTTCACTCAATAGAAAAAATACGGTATCCGCAATTTCTTCTTCTTGGGCGTAGCGTTCAAGCGGTACTTGCTGTCGTAGACCTTCTTTGACTTGCTCTTGATCGCCCCCCATTCCTTTTTCAAGGGAGTCCATCATTCGGCTATCTACCACACCAGGGTGTACAGTATTGACTCTTATCTTCATTTTAGCACCTTCTAAGGCTGCCGTTCGCATGATTCCAATAACGGCATGCTTACTGGTAATATAAGGCGTCATGCCCGGCATACCTTGCAAGCCAGCTACAGAAGACGTAATTACGATGCTTCCGCCTCCGGTATTTTTCATAGAATTCATAACGTGTTTCATTCCAAGAAAGACACCTTGAACATTAACCTGTTGTACTTGATTAAATTTTTCGAGTGGTAGCTCGGTAATTGGGGTGACCACACCTTCAATCCCGGCATTGTTGAAGAACATATCAATTTTTCCAAACTTGTCTTCTGCCAATTTTACGTACTTTTTGACGTCTTCTTCTTTGGTTACGTCTGCTACGCAAATTTCAAGCGAATCACTTTTGGTTGTTGATTGTAGTTCTTTTAATTTGTTTTCATCTAGGTCTACGATGAGTACTTTGGCACCGGCTTCCAAAAATTTCTGTGCGGTGGCCCATCCAATTTCACCGGCTCCTCCGGTGATAATAATACTTTTGTTTGTCATGTATTTGGTTTTAACGGTTTTCAATATTCCGCTTTCGCGAAATGTGTACCTTGAAAACCGATCACCTAGATACAAGTTCTGTGCTATGTGTTAAAAGGACACAATAAGGAGTGGGAAACGCTATTTATTAACATAGGTTAACTTGGAGCAGTTTTAATTGCCGCCTTTTACTATTTCTACCCGACCTTCACTCTCAATATCTTTGCCAATGATGCGAGCTTTGTAGCGATAACTTACAGGAGTGATGTCAAAAATCTGTACTTCGGCCACATCCGTTTCGATATATTGACCATCTTCGGAGAGGTCATACAAACGATAGGTGCATCCATCGCCCCATTCGAGCCCAAATTTATAGGATTGACCTCTGACTTGTTCTATCTGAAATTGTTCATCTCTAGTCACATTAACGGTCAGTGATTCTCCAAACGTCATTGGGTACGATTTGAAAGTACCGGTACGCAAGCGAGCACATGGATCAGCTTCTTTTTCGCCTCCTTTGGCACTTACTTCCGGATTGCTGAGCATAACGCGTTCGACAACTTCCAAACTCAGGCCATTACTGATTTTTTCGCCTTTTTCGATTGCCTTATC
>JALEHC010000613.1 GCA_022763215.1 Saprospiraceae bacterium | reverse complement strand
TTGAGGTTTTGTAAATGAGGAAGCCGGGTATGTGCAACAAAAAAACGTTGATTGCCGATCCGCAAATAGATCATACCTTCAAAGTGGCTGATCTTCGGGACTTTGTCCAATTCAAATTGGCAAATAACATCTGTACGTGTATCGAATGCATTCGAAGCCTGTGCTATTGTAAATATGCCGAAACACCACCACACCAAAATCAGTAAATATATCCTCATGGTCGTCTAAGTTTAAAGCTTGTTATCAAGCCTTGTAAAGCCTTGCTAAAATAATGATTTCACGGGGTCAATTGGATGATTCATTATTTCTTTTGCAAAATTCCGATCTTGATCAGAATATAAAATATGCGGACTTGTCGTACGGAAACACTCAGCTTCTCGGGATAGAAAACAGCACTACTATAATTGGGAGGCTGTAAAAATGCACTTAAGGTGTAGATTGGTATGTAGAAATGAAATTTGTCTATTTTGACTGAAAGCTCTACAAAAGTAAGACTTAAATATATTTTACGCAAGTATATGTAAATTACAAAGACAGTTTTACGGAGAAAACAATATTTTTTTCGAAAAAAATTGCCCAACTGTAACTCAATTGATTTCCCTGTAGTAATCGATAATAAACAAGCCCGTTAACAACTTATGACAGACGAGCAAATTATGATCATGGTGAAAAATGGCCGGACGGAGGCATTGGCACAGCTCTATGAGCGCTATAAACGCCCTTTGTTCAGTTATTTCAACCGATTAACCTCGGATTTTGAATTGAGCAAAGACCTGACTCAAAATGTATTCGAACGCATTTTGCGCTATCGGCATACTTTTCAGGACAAGATGAGCCTGCGAAGCTGGTTGTTTCAAGTAGCTCGCAATGTTCGGGCTGATCATTACCGCTTTCAAAAACTTCCGATGGAGGAAGACGTGGAAGTTTCCACGCTTGAAATTCCACAAACGTCAGATAAAAAGGACTACTCGCTACAGATGGCCAAGGTGGAAAAAGCGCTACAGCTATTGCCTGTCAATTATCGCGAGGTGATTTTGTTGTCCTGGTTTGAAAAAATGTCCTACACTGAAATTGCTGAAAGTCTGGAAATAAGCGAGGGTAATGTAAAGGTGCGGATGCATCGTGCAGTTTCCAAATTGCGCACAATTCTTAAAAAAAAACAACATGAACAAGTCCAATAATCAGCTAATTGATTTTATCAACGAGGCTCTGAGCAAAGAGGAGACTGCCCAATTGGAGCAAGCTATCCAGCAAGATGCGGATTTGTCGAAAGACCTGAATGCATTGCGCGATATTAAAGCTCAGGTAGAAGCATTGTCCTATATCGAACCTCCCGCACAAATGGACGCTGATTTTTATAAAATGCTTAACGAGCAGCATGTCGCAAAGCCGCCCAAAACGACTGTTATGTACCCGAGGTGGATGAAAGTCGCAGCGGTAGTTGCTTTGCTTGCAATGGGCGTCATCATTGGTTTACAGCTCAATCATCGCTCTTCACAGATGAACGCTTTGCAGGCATCCGTGATGGAGACTAAGGCTGAAATGGCCAGCCTGATGGCAAAAGGAAGCACCAGTGGCCGTATCGCTGCCGTAAATGTTTCACTCAATGCTCCAAAAGCAGATGAGGAGATGATCGACATACTGATCAATTTGTTGCAAAATGATCAAAGTACAAATGTGCGACTCAATGCAATGGAAGCACTACAGGAAATTGGAAAAGGAGAGAAAATCAAACAAGCATTCATACAAGCACTCAAAACTGAAAATAAAGCAATCGTACAAATTGGCCTGATTCATGCTTTGGTCAACTTAGAAGCTAAAAATGCTTTGCCTCTTTTTGAGAAGATAATTGAAGATGAAAACCACTTAGATCGAGTTAAGGACGAGGCTCGCCTTGGCCGTATCAAAATGCTGTAATTCAATCAAATATAAAATTTAAAACAGAATATGAAACAGTTAATTCTCACAGCTGTCGTGGCATTGCTATGCCTTTCGGCAAATGCTCAAACGACTTATAAGTCTTCTTTTAGTAATGGTAAATTGCACATTGTGAATGTGAATTCGGTAACGATCAAAGGCTACAGTGGCAGTGAAGTAATTATTTCGGCTAATATCGAAGCCAGCGAAAAAGAAGTGAACGAACGAGCAAAAGGCTTGCGTGAAATCAATGCCTCCGGTTCAACAGATAACACCAATATCGGACTTAGTGCCACCAAGAGTAACAATGAATTGGTGATTGAACAAATTTCTGCTAACAATGATACCCGATACACGATACAGGTGCCCAATTCTGTCAATATTTATATGGAGCATTCCAAACTGAATGGCAAAAAAATCATGCTCATGAATATTAGCTCGGAAATAGAAGTAGATGCCAATTACAATAATATCGAGTTTGAAAACCTGAGTGGTTCAGTTGCACTCAATACTGTTTATGGCAGCATTGATGGTACTTTTGAAAGTATTTCAAAAGATAAAAGCATCTCACTGTATTCGGTCTATGGTCATGTAGATGTGGCTGTACCGGCTTCTGCAAAAGTTGATTTTCGGGTGAAGGCGCCTTTCGGCAAAATGTTCACAGATCTGGAGCTCGAAATGCCAAAGGAAGACCAAACCGATTATCTGGAAGGGGTAAAAATGACCGGTAGTCTGAATGGTGGCGGAGCCAATGTTTCTATCAAAGCTTCCTATGACAATATCTACATCCGCAAGAAAAAATAAGGAGTAATGCACATTTGTTGCTTCACACCAAATACTTCCCGATCAAAGATCATCCGACAAAATTTAAACAAATGAACAAGATATTTATACTCCTTGTTGCTTGTAGCCTGCAATGGTCTGTTTTGGCGCAAAGCCAGATAGAGCAGTCATTTGACGCAAGTGGCATGACACAATTACAAATGGATTTCCACCATGCTGATGTGGTAATCCAAACCTGGAATCAATCAACCATCAAGGTATCTGGTCAGGTAAATATCAATAACAATCAGTACAACGATCATTTTGAAATTGCCAAAAAACAAAGTGGTAATAAATTGTATATCGAAACTTTTGTGCGTGACAAAGACAAACTCCCCAAAATGACGGTGGTAGAACGCGATGGTATCAAGTATTACTTCGAAGGGGAAATGGATTGGAAAAAAGACCTAAAAAAAATTGAAGCCAAACTTGGTAAAGGCGATAACAATATGATTTCCAACGGAGTATTCGTGGATGCGAAATTGACGATTACTATTCCTGAAGGGATGCTGCTAAACATCGATGCGACCTACGGTGATCTGGTGCTAAAGCAAGTACCCGCCAAAACAAAGGTGTCCTGTACTTACGGCAGCATCGAAGCCAATTTCGATCGCAATCAATCATTCGAGGACGTAAACTTGCATTCTACCTATGACTTCGTGGAAGTTCGACTTTCCAATAAAATGAAAGCCGAACTTGATCTGGAATCTGACTTCGGAAAAATACTGACTAACCTCGATTTTCAAATCGATAAATCAAGAAGTACCGACAAATCATTTGCCAGCCACATCGTAGGCACACTCAATGGCGGCGGCCCACGGCTCCGACTCAAAGCGGATTATTCGGACATATATCTGCGTGCTCAGTAATAATTAAGCATAAATGGAGGCCTGGTTTTTGGGCTTCCATTTCTAATTATCGAACATCAAATTCTCATATTTTGCTATCTTGCCAGCCAAAATCAGCTGGCTTGGACAATTTTACCATTTTATATGAAGATGAGGATATCTTAGCAATTGACAAACCCTGCCATATCCTCGTTCATCCCACCAAAATAACCGAAGACAAAGTCTTTGTCCTTCCACTTTTGGAGCGACAGCTCGGATTGCGCCTGCTACCTATCCATCGCCTCGATCGGCCAACTTCCGGGGTCTTGCTTTTTGCTAAAAATAATCGCGCTGCGGCTCACCTGTCGCAACAATTCAGAGAACAAAGTATTCAGAAGACTTACCATGCAATCGTTCGTGGATATACGGAGCAAGAAGGCCTAATTGACTATGCTATTGGTGACCACGACGACAAAACTAAGCCCAAGCGCGAAGCCATTACGGTTTATCATTGTCTGGCTCAGTCAGAAGTGCCACTTCCAATTGGCCGTTACCCGACTGCTCGGTTTTCTTATGTAGAAGCACGTCCAAAAACTGGACGTCGGCATCAAATACGCCGCCATTTTGCGCATTTGCGGCACCCGATTATTGGCGATAAAAGGCACGGAGATATCAAGCACAATCGCTATTTTTGGGAAGACTGGAATATCAAAAGAATGTTGTTGCACGCCAGCCAACTCGATTTGGTGCACCCTGTTTTTGAGCACAAAATGACCATTCAGGCACCATTGGATGCAGCTTTTCAAAACGCCTTGAAACTTACCGATCTAATCGTTGATGAATAAGATTTATCCTGTTTTTCCTGACAAAATTTGTGTATTTTCCCTTAGTATTTCATCCTAATATTGAAAGTGAACCCGACTATATGAATATTGAAGACTTAAGGCTTTATTGCTTGGCCAAAAAAGGTGTAGACGAAGGATTCCCGTTTGGAGAACAAACACTGGTATTCAAAGTGATGGGCAAAATGTTTGCTCTGGCAGCTTTAGACGAAGACGAGCTCCGTGTCAATTTGAAATGTGATCCGGAAAGAGCCACAGAACTTCGGGAACGATATGAAGATATCATTCCGGGCTGGCACATGAATAAACACCATTGGAATTCTGTATACTTTGAGCGGTCGCTCGATGAAAAACTTCTCAGAGAATTAGTCGACCATTCTTATGAGTTGGTTGTGAAAGGATTGAGAAAGAAAGACCGCGATTTATTAGCACAAATGTAAAAAACGATTTTGTGAAGTATTTGATAGTAGGGCAGGGGCTGGCCGGTACTTTACTCAGCCACTTTTTGTTGGAAAAAGACATAGATTTACATGTTATTGATCAGTTTTCTGAACGAGCAGCTACGCAAGTGGCCGCAGGTATCATTAATCCAATTACTGGCCGCCGATACGTCAAAAGCTGGCGAGTCGATGAACTGATTCCATTTGCAAAAACTACTTATCGGAAGTTGGAGCAACAACTGGGCATTTCCTTCCTGACCGAAAGAAATATACTTCGCTCGCTCTTTAATCACCGCGAAGAAAGTGACTGGCTGCTTCGCACAGACGAACCAGCCTATCAGCCCTATATGGCTGAAGACCCTGAACTAGGCGCATACGCTGAACTGACAGAACCGGTCTACGCTTATGGCGAAACCTTACAAGGGGCACAAGTGCAAGTAGGCCATTTGGCGCAAGCCTTTCGGCAAATTTTACGCGAAAGCGGACGCCTGACAGAGGATGCCTTTGATTATAAAGCACTCCAATTAGTCGATGGCAAAGCCATTTATCAAGGGGTAGCTTATGATAAAATCATTTTCAGCGAAGGCTATCAGGCTCGGAATAATCCTTTTTTCAATTATCTGCCGTTTGGCGGAGCTAAAGGCGAAGTCTTACTGGTGCGCATACCAAATGCCGGGTTTGAGAAGTTATTAAAACACCGGGTGTTTATTGTTCCGATAGAGGATGACATCTATTGGATTGGTGCGACCTACAACTGGAAGTTTGAAAGCGATGCACCAACTGAAGCAGGAGGGATGTTTTTAAAAGAGCGACTGGAAGAGGTCTTGAAAGTACCTTTTGAAATCATCGCACATAAAGCAGCCGTTCGGCCTACCGTCAAAGACCGACGGCCTTTCCTGGGGCTGCATCCGGAATGGCCACAATTGGC
>JALEHC010000612.1 GCA_022763215.1 Saprospiraceae bacterium | reverse complement strand
CGGTTCATGCTTCTGAGAATCTGCAATGGGATTCTTCCGCTTTGGGCGTGTTTTTTACCGTTTTATCGACTTCAATGATTATTACCCAGACCTTTATCCTTCCCCGTTTATCAAATCAATTTGATGAAGTACCACTTTTCATAGTTGGTAGTATTTTATTGGCGGGTAGTTTTGGAATAATGGTGGTCGAATCGGCTTGGTTGGTGTACTTGAGTGGCATTCTATTTGGCTTGGGCAATGGCCTGATGTGGCCCTCATTTTTGGCGTTGCTATCTCAATTAGGCAATAAAAAACAACAAGGAGCGGTGCAGGGCGTAGCAGGCAGTGCAGGAAGCTTGGCTAGTATCATGGGACTAATTGCTGGTGGTTTTATTTTTAGTGTGATTGGACAACAAATTTTTATGATTTCGGCCATTGGTTTGGTCATTATTGCTCTTTTGGGAGTCCGACTGAATGTAAGGCGAGATACATCAAATTAATCCTTTTACCTATTGCTATATTTGTGCTATGAGTCAACGGAATTTTCTATTTCTTGGTAGTATTGGACTGGTGCTGATAATAGCAATTATAGGGCTTACCTGGCAAAATCAATTGCTAATCAATCAATTGAAAAAACAAGATGCTGTTTCGGACGGAAGGCGGCCACTTCAATCAAACCACAATGAAGTTCGTATGCTGCGTATGCAAGCTGTGCTTGAACAACTAAAAGAAGCCGTCAAGCATCAGGGGAATACATCAGATTATGCTTCCCTTGTCAGGGAAATGGCCAGCATTAATCAAAGTTTGGAACTTGTGCCAAATGAAGAGGGTAGACTGCTGAGCATAGAGCGAGGTTTACTTTTATTGGCTTTAAGCCAAATGCAAATGGATACTGCTTTGTTTGGCTCCATCAAACGATCCATTTCTTTTGCAAAAGCAGATTTAAGTGGAATGAATTTACAAGGGATTGACTTCAGCAATATAGATTTGGAAGAGGCTGAGTTGCAGGAAGTAAATTTAGCAGGAGCTAATCTGACGAATGCTAATTTGCGAGGAGCCACGATGAAAAGAGTACAAGCGGATGAGGGTAATTTTGCGAAAGCAAATTGTAGAGAAGCGGACATGAGTTGGGCGGAACTAAACAGTACAAAATGGCCAGAAGCAGATGTTCGAGGTGTGATTTTTGAAAATGCTAAGCTGAGAAAAGCGGACTTTAAAACGGCAAATTTGCAATGGGCTAACTTTGTTGGCGCACAATTAAAAAATGCAGATTTTTCAGGCGTTGATTTGTATGGAGGTGATATGTCGCGGGCTAATCTGACAAGCGCAAGTTTGGACAGTGCCTATTTGAAAAGTGTTAGCTTGAATGGAACATTTTTGAAAGATGCCACGATGAATGGAGTAGAATTGATCTATGCGGGAATCACAGATGAAAACTGGTTTGATTATATCCGCGATTGGCAAGTTAGTGGAGTCGATAGCATCGAATTGAAATATGAGATTATGCCTTTCGAATATGTGAAGTACAATTTTCGGCTGATGCCAAAAGAATGATCTTATTTTAGTCCTTCTGTACTTGACATGACTCGATTGATTTTGGCTGCAAATCGTACAATCAATTCTTCTTGTTCATCAAATGGTTGAAAACCAATTTGGAACGACCAACTAAAGTAAGATTGAACATCATTGAGGTAATTAGCTAGCAATTCCGGCGTCCATACGGTCGATCGATTAATATTGTATTTCGTGGCTAGTTGTTTGCCGAGTTCTTGTCCCCATTCATTATTAATAATGTCGACATAATTATCGAGTGGGCCATTTTCAAGATCGTCAATTTGTTCTTGTGTAAACTGCCCGTCTATTAGTGCCGGCATGGTTGCTCTTTCGTGGATGTCGGCTACATAGTCGGCCACTTTTTCAGAAAAAAGGGTGGTCATAAACGCTTGGGAAGTAATATGATTGAAGGTATTAATGAAGCCCTTTTCTGAGAGGTCTTTTTCAGGTATATGCGGTAAGTCTGCTTTGTCGATATGATGCATCATGGTTTCTGCCAGATCGTAAAAAGCGATATCTCCAACACCGAAAATTTGTCCACGCCTCCGAGCCAAAATGAATACACGCAGTAAATCTTTTCGATGAATCACAAAAAATGGTGAATTGATAGCTAGGTATAACTTGTCCCAAATATTTCCATCTCTGGCCTTAATGACATCTTTTTCACTTACACCAGGAACGAGCTGACTGGTCACCCTTTTTCCGCCTTTA
Organism: Saprospiraceae bacterium; assembly: GCA_022763215.1. Lineage (GTDB taxonomy): Bacteria > Bacteroidota > Bacteroidia > Chitinophagales > Saprospiraceae > JALEHC01. The sequence continues at coordinate 346 of JALEHC010000612.1, read as the reverse complement.
TCGTGTATCAGATAAACGCCCGGCGCGGTCGAAGTAAAAATACGTGCCAAGGGAGACGTACTAAAATAACCAATGGTGATATGCTGTTTGAGTTCTTCAAAAGACTGGAATCGAGTGCCAATCAAGGCTCCCTGAACATCTTTGTAGCTTCCTGACTGAGCTTGGAGAGTACTTTTTGAGGCAGGATGTTTGGTCTTAAAGCCATTGGAATAAGTAGCTTTACCAATTAGGAACAAGATTAGCAAGAATATCAAAAACGAATATCGCATGTAAAGTAATTAAAAAACAAACACTTCATAAGTATATAGGAAAAACCTGACAAAGCGAAGCTTCTGCCAGCAAACAT
>JALEHC010000103.1 GCA_022763215.1 Saprospiraceae bacterium | reverse complement strand
TTTGTCCGAAAAGACTACAATTGGCATAATCCTGCTGCGCCCTGGGCCGAATTGGAAGACGAAGAAGAAGTTCCTGAATGCGAGATGTTTTATTTTTCAAGCAATGGAAATCAACCTAAGTTTATTCCTAAAATTGAAATGATTGCCATTAAATTAGGTGATGTAACCGGCGATTAATTTTACCGAACAAAGTATAACTACCGTAGAAAAAATTTGGCCATCGGCATTCTTGAGCGCATTTTTAGAAAAAATATCAAAGCATGAGAATTGCATTATACATTTTTCTGGGGCTACTTGCCGTTGTCGTCGGCGGAATTGCCTTCGCTTATTACACTTACGTAAAAATACCAGGATTGGAGCTTACGCCAAATGCCACACAACAGCAACAAATTAGTGCTGTGAACGATTATCTGGAGGAACTTAAAGAACGAAAACAATTTAACGGAGCTATCCTCATTGCTAAAAATGGGGAACCTCTTTTGATGAAAGGATATGGCATTGCGGACGTCAAAACAAAAGAACCTCTTCACCCCGAATCTTCTTTTCGTCTGGCTTCCGTATCCAAGCAGTTTACGGCCACAGGTATTTTGCTCCTGGCAGAACGCGATTCGTTGCAACTGGATGATTTGGTAAGCAATCATCTGGATGGCTTCAAGTATGAGGGCGTTACTATCCGACATCTGCTCAACCAAACTTCCGGCGTGCCGGACAGCTACATGGGCATAGCCGAAAAGTATAAATACGAAGTAGGGGAGGTGCTAACCATCGCAAAAGTAGTAGAACTGGTCAATAAATATGGACCAAAAGCCGAACGGAAACCAGGTGAAGAATTCGCTTATTCTAATACAAACTATGTCCTTTTGGCTGGTATCATTGAGCAAATATCTGGCGAAAGCTTCGAAGCATTTATGCAAAAAAATCTCTTTGATCCGCTTCAAATGACTAATTCCCGCGTTTGGAATTTGCTTTCCGCAGATACGACTTTCAATAACAAAACCAATAGCTTCAATGCTCTTTCTGGTATTCGACTCCGGCCAACTTATCTGGATGGCATCGCAGGCGATGGCGGCATATTTGCCAGCGTGGAAGATTTCTTGATTTGGGATCAGTTTTGGTATGGCAATGAGCTGATCAGCGACTCCTTGCGCATGGCCGCTATGACGCCGCCCACACTCGAAAGTGGGAACAAAACCGATTATGCTTTCGGCTGGATTAAGCAGGGTGATATCGTATGGCATAATGGCTCTTGGTTGGGGGCAAGAACTTTTATCGGCCGCAATACCACCAACCAGACTTGTTTAGTGTTGCTGGACAATGGAGCTAACCTTTCATTTAATGATATTTTGAAAGAGCTGAAAGCCGTGAAAGACTTAGAGGTGATTCCTTTTTAATGTCGCTGGAAGGTAGGCCAAGATAGGCCACTATCGAACACCAATTGAATTCTTAGGTTTAAGTAACAAACCAAAAAATCTGTTATGTTTAACCAAATGAATTCAAAAATGACCAAGTGGTCGCTCGTCCTTATTTTTGCCGTATTGAGTGTGGTAGGCTTACAAGCTCAACGTTCAAACGGTGATGTAGGTATCGGTGCACAATTTGGTCAACCTACCGGTCTTAGTCTGAAAGTGTACAAACCATCAGGTGTTTCTACTGACATTTTGGTGGCTTGGGACCTCGACGACTTTTTCTTCGTAAATGTCCACGGTCTAGTTGAACGTCACATCGGTGACTCTGATGTGGTACACTATTTTATTGGTCCTGGTGTATTTCTTGGTGTTAGAGGAGAAAATGGAAATATTTTCGATTCCGACAATAACAACAATGAAGTAGCTGCCGGATTGAGTGGTACCTTGGGACTAAACGTTATGATCGGTATTGTAGAGTTGTATGGTCAGGTAACGCCTCGACTAGAATTAATTGACGAAACCTCCGGTGCTGTAGGTGGTGGCGTCGGTCTAAGATTCTACTTCTAACCAACTCCTAAACCGGAGCTCAGCACTATGCTGGACTCCGGTTTTCTATTTTAGCTCATCTCTGACTTCCATTAGTGCAAAACCTAACAAATTTGGTCCTTTCCAATTTTCGGGTTTTTCAACCCCTTCTTCTTGTACGGTCATCCCGATTCCCCAAATTTTATCATACGGGCTTGCTTCCACTAAAATTCGGTCGCTCGTTTGCAATAAAAATGTTTTTAACGGCTCTGCTTGCGCAAATTTGTAGTAGTTACCGCGCTTCACAATCTCATATCGATGCGCTTTCCACTGACTTTCGTCAAAATTTCTGACTTTTCGGCCAAGCTTTTGGCTTCTGCCGGATGCTGGGCCTGCAATATCTGCCCAAGTATTTCCGGGTCTTCAAATAATCGGGCCTTCTCGGCCATCATCCAATGCTCTGCACTTCGATACTTAATCCCTTCCACTTCAAATACTTCTTCCCACCATTGACTAAAGCAACTTTTACCAATCTGGCCATCTTTTTTAGGTTGGTGCCCCCAAAAGAAAATGTATTTGGGCGAAAGCCCCTTTTCCAACTCTTGCATCAGCCAGTCTGTATGATATTTCATATCCTTAGTTTTGTTTTCAAACTATGTTAATCGGTTAATAGTTCCTCAATTTTCGTAAATTGTAATTGACGGATCAAAACTTCACTTGTTTGTAAGTCCGTCAAACTATTATAATCAAATGAATAAAATTCAAAGCCTATGAAAGCCCTGTTTACAAGCCTTAGCGTATTTCTTTTTTCACTTTCGTTAAATGCACAACTCTTTGTCGATAATAGCATTTCTCCGGAACAAATGGTAATGGACTTTTTTGATAATTCCTGTGTCACACCTTCTAATATCACTTTTACGGGTTTGGATGTGAGCCATGCCTATTTCGAGGCAGCGACCACGGATTATGGTATCAATGCCGGAATTTTGTTGTCCACAGGCGATGTGAGCAACATTGCTTATCCGCCAAGTGATTTTTTCAGCCTTATTCTAGATTCGCCTGGCGATGACGATCTGCTGGCATTATCGGGAGGTACTGCTTCCTTTAATGCGGCTGTATTGGAATTTGATATCACGGCACAAGAAAGTGGTTTACTTGAGTTCAACTACATCTTTGCTTCTGAAGAATATCCCGAGTTTGTCAATGCTGGTTTCAATGATGTATTTGCTTTCTTTGTCCGCCATCAAGATAGCACGGAGTATCAAAATATTGCCATGATTCCGGGGCAGAGTACGCCTGTGAGTATCGATAATGTCAATGATGCTACTAATGCAGATTATTATATCGATTATGCAGCTACCGGAGGTAGCGATATTGTGTTTGACGGGAGAACGATTCTACTTCCTGCCAGTTTTTCTGTGGAAGCGGGCAATACTTATCATATCAAAATCGGTATCACCGATATTGGTGATTCTATTTATGATTCGGGTATTTTTATTGCCACCAACAGTCTTTGTGGGGAAGAATTGGTAGAGCCAACAGGTGAAATCAATTTGATGGTAGATGGTAACACCATCACCTTTGACAACCAAGTGCGTTATGGTACTTCCTGGACTTGGAATTTGGGCGATGGCACCGTAGTGACAGATCGCTACCCGGCACCTCATACTTATGCAGCAGCAGGTGAATATATCGTCGAACTGATAACCGAAAATTTCTGCTGTGCAGATACTACTACATTTAACGTAAGTGTCGGCCTAAATAGCCTGGAAGAGGTAAATGTTCCCGAAATTAATATCTCTCCCAATCCAGCTACTGACTGGGTACAGATTGATTTGCAGGAAACTGTAGCCCCGAAAACTGTCAGATTAAAACTGCTAAATTTACAAGGCCAGGAATTGTTACAACAAAAAATAAATGGCAACGGCATTATTGATCTGCGTTCGCTGAAAGCGGGAATTTATTTGTTACAAATCGAAACAGAACAAACGACCATTACCCAAAAATTACTGAAACAATAAGCCTTTTTTTAAAAGGGATACAAAAGCGGGATAAGGTGTAAAACTTTATTCCGTTTTTTTATGGCTGGAAAGGTATTGTTTGATATTTTTAATTGCCGCAGAATAAAATTTCAGACTAATCACCTTGTATCATGCAAACCGTAGACTATATCATCATAGGGGCAGGCTCCGCCGGTTGTTTGCTCGCCAATCGCCTTTCGGCAAATCCAGCGCAGCAGGTATTATTACTGGAAGCCGGGGGCAAAGATGATCACTCCAATATTCATACCCCAGCTTCTTTTGGAAAACTCTTCCGATCAGAAGTAGATTGGAATATCGACACTATTCCACAAAAACACATGAATCAGCGTGCTATGTACCAGCCCAGAGGCAAGGTGCTGGGAGGGAGTAGTAGTATTAATGCAATGATCTACATTCGAGGTCATCGCTATGATTATGATAACTGGGCAGCTATGGGCAATACAGGCTGGTCGTATGAAGAGGTGTTACCGTTTTTTCGCAAATTTGAACAAAATTTGCACAAAGCAGATGCATTTCACGGAAGTGAAGGCGAACTGATCGTCACCGATCCACGCTCTCCAAATATACTGAGCCATAAATTAGTGGAAGCAGCTCAGCAAGCAGGCTATCCCATTAATGACGATTTTAATGGAGCAAAACAAGAAGGTTTTGGCTTGTATCAGCTTACGCAAAATAAAGGCAAGCGCTGTAGTGCAGCCGTGGCTTTTTTGCATCCGGTTATGCATCGTCCCAATCTGTCGGTCAAAACCAATGCGCTGGTTCATCGAATTGATATACAAGAGCAAAAAGCGGTATCCGTTACTTTTGAACAGGGCGGCAAGCAACAACAAATAAGGGCTAATAAAGAAATTATTTTATGTGCAGGAGCCTTTGGTAGTCCGCATTTGCTCATGCTTTCAGGCATAGGTGATGCTGCTCAACTCCGCCAACACCAGATAGAAGTAATGCACCATAGCCCGGAAGTTGGCCAAAATTTGCAAGATCACCTCCTCGGAGGCATTAGTTTTGAATCAAAAAAGCGGATAACACTAGATACCATTGAAAATTTTCCAGCTATACTTGCACATCTGACACGTTATTTTCTAAATAAAAAAGGCCCATTGACCTCCAATGTTGCGGAAGCCGGAGGCTTCTTGAAAACCGACAAAAGCCTACCTGCACCAGATATACAATTCCATTTTGCACCAGCTTATTATTTACGACACGGATTCGAAAACCCCGCTGGAAGTGGTTTTAGCTTGGGTACAACCCTGATTGCACCCGAAAGCAGAGGCCATATTCAATTAGCAAGTAATCGACCTGAAGAATTACCCTTAATCGATCCAAACTATTTTGCGGCTGAGTCTGATATACGGGTTATGCTAAAAGGTTGCTATATTGCTATGGATATTTTGTCTCAGCCTGCATTTGCGCCTTATCGAGGTGCCATTCGAGTACCTGATCAACAAAATTTGCCGGAAGAAGATATGATTGCCTTCCTTCGCGAATATGTGGAAACCCTTTATCATCCGGTAGGTACTTGTCGTATGGGCACTGACCAGAACGCTGTCGTAGATGAACAACTACGGGTACGGGGTGTTGAGCAGCTGAGAGTAGCAGATGCATCCATTATGCCAACTATCGTGCGGGGCAATACCAATGCACCCACTATGATGATCGCAGAAAAGGCGGCTGCCTTTATTTTGGATGCCGAACAGCAAACGAGTAAGAAGCAATCGATTCAGGCATGATGACAACAAAAATACTGATTGTAGGAGCTGGGCCGGCAGGCCTAGCGATAGCGGCACATTTGCGAAAGCGCCAGCTCGATTTTGTTATGATTGAAAAAAGTGGTCGGGTCGGAAATGCTTGGCATGAACACTATGATCGACTGCATTTGCATACCGTCAAATCTCTTTCCCATCTACCTTTCAAACCATTTCCTGAAGATTATCCGCTTTATGTTCCAAAACAGCTGGTGGCGGAGTATTTGTGCGAATATGCTGCTGCTTTCGATATTCAGCCTATTTTTCACACAGCAGTAACTGCTTTGCACAAACAAGGAAATAACTGGTTGGTAGAAACCAATACCGATCTCAGTATTGAGGCAGAGCACGTAATATTGGCATCTGGTGTCAATCGAATTCCTTATCATCCGTTTTTTCAGGATGAAGAAGATTTTCAGGGCTCCATCGTCCATAGTAAGTTTTACAAAAACGGCTCGTCCTATAAGGGCAAAAATGTGCTGGTGATTGGTATGGGAAATACCGGAGCAGAAATTGCGCTCGATCTATATGAGCACGGTGCCAATTCTTTCATTTCTGTTCGAAGTCCTGTTAATATCGTGCCGCGAGATGTGATGGGGCGACCGACCCAGTTGACTGCCCAGAAATTGTCAAAACTACCCGATTGGCTGGGCGATTGGATCGGAGTACAACTCAGAAGATTTACGGTTGGTGATTTGTCGAAATATGGTATCAAAACGCCTAAAATGCCACCAGCTAAACAATTGCGGGTAACCGGAAAAACCCCTGTCATTGATGTCGGCACACTCGAACAAATCAAAAAAGGCCATATCAAAGTACTGCCTGGTATTGACCGATTTACAACCGAGGGGGTGCTGTTTAAAAACGGAGAAGAACTGCCCTTTGATGCCATCATTTTGGCAACCGGCTATCGACCAGGAATCCAAGATTATTTTGAGCATACTGATCAGTTGTTAGATGAAAACGAAGCACCCCGGCAGCTTATCGGGAAGGGCGATTTTGAAAATGTCTATTTTATAGGTTATGACAATTACACCCCAGGAGGAATTCTGGGTGTTATTAATCGGGATTCTGCAATTATTGCGGAGCATATTTCAGCGGTTTTGGCTTTCGCCAAATCATAAAAAAATGCTCAATTGGATAACTTTCAATTGAGCATTTCTAAGCTTAGCGGCTTCGTAATCGAATCACCGGACAAATCATTTCTTCCAGTGAAATACCACCATGCTGGAATGTATTGCGATAATAATTGTTGTAATAATTATAATTATTCGGATAGAGGAAAAATTTATCTTCCTTCGCAAAAATGAAAGTTGAGCTCACATTCGGCCTTGGCAAATGTGCTTTTTTCGGGTCTCTCACCTCCAATACATCATTTCTTTGATAATCTAGGTTTCGACCAACCTTATACCGCAGATTAGTAGTGGTGTCTCGGTCGCCAACGACTTTGGATGGCTGATTTACCCGGATGGTACCATGATCCGTTGAGATAAATAACTGCACTTCCCTTTCCGCTACTTTTTGTAAAGCGGTCCAGAGTGGAGAGTTTTCAAACCACGATCGGGTCAATGAACGATAGGCGCGTTCGTCACCTGCCAGTTCTTTCAGCACTTCCATTTCAGTACGTGCGTGAGACAGCATATCAATAAAATTATAGACAATAACGGTTAGGTCGTTATTCAAATAATTGAGTATGTTGTCGTTGAGTTGTTTGGCATGGTAGGCATTGGTTACCTTCACATAATCGAAGCGGATTGGATTGCGGAAGAGGCGGTTAATTTGTTCCCCTAGAAGGTCTTGTTCGTGTTGGTTTTTCCCACCTTCCTCATGATCATTGAGCCACCATTTTTTATAGTGTTTGGCAATTTCGCCTGGCATCATACCTGCAAAGATGGCATTCCGACTGTACTGTGTGGAAGTCGGTAAGATGCTGTAAAAGAAGTCTTCTTCTTCCATTTTGAAAAATTCGGAAATAATCGGCTCCAGAATTTTCCATTGGTCATATCGAAGATTATCAAGTAAAAGGAAAATGGTTGGCACTTCGTGATCCATTTTCGTGAATACCTTTTGTCGAAGCAAGCTATCAGACATGACCGGGCCATTGCCCTTGTCCATCCACTTCATATAATTTTTGACGATATACTTTGAAAATTCGGTATTCGCCTCACTTTTCTGCATGGCGAGTATATCGGCCATTTCTACCGAATTGGAATCATCAATTTTGATTTCCCAACCGATGATTTCGCGGTAAATTTTTACCCATTCTTCAAAGTCTAGCCCGCTATTGATTTTCATGAAAATCTGACGAAACTCCTGTTGGTAGTCAGAAGAAGTTTTTTCGCGAACCAGGCGTTTGTTGTCAATAATTTTTTTGAGGCTAAGCAGAATTTGGTTTGGGTTGACGGGCTTGATCAGGTAATCTGATATTTGAGCACCGATAGCTTCTTCCATTACATTTTCAGCTTCATTTTTGGTAATCATGACAACTGGTAGGTGGGGGAAGCTCGCTTTTATTTTGGGAAGTGTTTCGAGGCCGGTAATACCAGGCATGCTTTCATCCAGAAACACGACGTCAATATCTTGGTTTTCCTGGCATTCTTCGAGGGCATCATAACCATTGGTTACTTCAATCACTTCATATCCTTTTTTGCGAAGGAACATAAGTTGAGGCTTTAGCAAATCAATTTCATCATCTGCCCAGAGTATTGTAATCTTCTCCATGAAGTTGCTTGATGTTTTGGGTGAAAGAGGAACAATCAGGTTGTTTATTTCCCGAAAGGCTCAGAATTATTGTTTAATTAACAAAAAGGAGCTGTAAATCAGCTAATTTTGTGTGCTTTTTAAATAGATTATCAAACAAATTGAAATATTCCGTTTTATAGCAACGAGCATTTGACCTGTTTTTGGTATGCTGTTGCTGTTTTTTCCGGAAATATAATAGACTTCGGGTAAGGCCTGCCGTTTTTTGTTTGCCTTTGCGGCAAATAAGACAATAGCAACGGAATATAGAAAAGAAAGTTTGACCATACGCCATGAACAAGAAAAAAATTTTGAACGATCCCGTATATGGCTTTGTAAGTGTTCCTTACGGACTCATCTTTGATCTGATGGAACATCCGTATTTCCAGCGTCTTCGACGCATCAAACAACTAAGTCTTACCCATTATGTATATCCGGGGGCTTTGCATACGCGCTTTCATCATGCCCTAGGGGCCCTGCACCTGATGACCCAAGCCATTGAAGTCTTGCGTTCCAAAGGCGCAGATATTACAGACGAAGAGGCCGAAGCAGTATCGATTGCGATCTTATTACATGATATTGGCCACGGCCCATTTTCGCATACCTTGGAAAATACCCTTATCAATGTTACGCATGAAGAACTTTCCGTATTGTTTATGGAAAAGTTAAATGAAGCCTTTGGTGGGGCACTCGATCTGACAATCGAGATTTTTAAAGGGAATTACCACAAGACATTCCTGCATCAATTAGTATCGAGCCAATTGGACATGGACCGGATGGATTACCTCAATCGCGATAGCTATTTCACTGGAGTCCATGAAGGTGTAATCGGGTATGATCGAATAATTAAAATGCTGGCAGTTCACGATAATGAACTGGTGGTTGAAGAAAAGGGGATTTATTCTATCGAAAAGTTTTTGGTTGCTCGCAGACTGATGTACTGGCAGGTATACTTACACAAAACGGTGCTTGCAGCAGAACTGATGCTCATTCAGGCACTCAATCGAGCCAAAGCACTGGTCAGAAATGGTTGGGACCCGCAGATTCACTCGCCGGCCATGAATTATTTCTTGAAATACGAATTAGAAAGGAAAGATTTACGCGAACATCCAGAGGAATTACTTTTTCATTTTTCTCAATTGGATGATATTGACATTATCTCATCTATCAAAAACTGGGTACACGCAGATGACCCATTTTTGGCATTTCTGTCAAAGAAGATTGTCAATCGCTCTTTATTCAGACTTGAATTCAGCAACTTACCTTTTGAACAATCCTACAAAGAGGGTGTTTTCGAAAAAGTTGAAAAATGGAATCCGTTTTCTTCCAATATCATGGAGTATCTATTTATTGAAGGTATTGAATCAAACAGTGCTTACAGTACTTCAAAAGATGAAATCAAGATTCTTTTCAAAAATGGTAGTGTTCAGCCCATGTCGGTATCAATGGATTATGGCATACAAGCCAAAAATTTTGTAAAGCATTACCTGTGTTACCCAAAAGAAATTTTAAAAAGATCCAGCCGTTCAGTTTTAATCTGATTAGCCGGTAAGTAATATGCAAATGAAAAAAGAGCGTATCCTACTGTTTATTCTGGCAGTAGTACAGTTTTCCCATATTATCGATTTCATGATTATCATGCCATTGGGCTCTCAACTCATGAATATATTTGGGATTAACCCCAGACAATTTAGTCTAATCGTATCAGTTTATGCCTTTAGTGCTTTTTTGTTTGGGTTTATTAGCGCGATGTTTATTGATCGTTTTGATCGAAAGACGGCTCTGATTTTTAACTATATAGGATTTACAATAGGAACATTAGCTTGTTCTATGGCAGATACGTATGAGTTTTTGCTTATTTCTCGTGCTGTGACTGGTGCATTTGGTGGCGTCTTAGCTGCACTGGTTTTGGCTATCGTAGGAGATGTAATCCCGCTTCAGCGTCGAGGCGCAGCCATGGGGATTGTGATGACTGCTTTCTCTGTTGCCTCTGTTGTTGGTGTACCAGCTGGTATTTATTTGGCGGCTTTGAATGGCTGGTGGTTTCCGTTTCGGTTGGTCGGTATTATTTCTTCGGTAGTAGCCGTTATTATGTATTTCATTTTACCTAAAATGCAAGGCCATTTGCAGGATAAAGCAACCCGTCCTAATCCGTTTCGAACGATTTATAATATTTTTTCTAATCAAAATCAGGCGCTGGCATTACTGTTTAGCATAACCCTAATGTTTGGGCATTTTACCATTATTCCATTTATCGCGCCTTACATGCAATTGAATGTCGGGTTTACGGATATTCAGGTTTCATATATTTATGCAGTAGGTGGAACCTTGACCGTATTTCTGCTTCCTTTGATGGGACGCTTGTCTGATCAGTTTGGGCATCTCCGTATTTTTACGATTGCCAGTATTTTTGCTTTATTTTCAATTTATATGATTACCACTTTGCCGGAAGTGTCCATCGTGATCGCACTTTGTGTGACCTCCTCTTATTTTGTGGTGTCGAGCGGCCGGAGTGTTCCGGCAACGACTATGATTACGGCTGTAGTGAAATCAGAAAATCGGGGAAGTTTTATGTCTGTTCGAACGTCGATTAATGAAATGGCGTTGGCAGTATCTTCCTTTGTGGCAGGCTATATTATTACTGAAAACCCAGATGGTAGCCTCAATAATTATGTCTATGTCGGGTATATTGCCATTGGCATGAGCCTCATCGCGATACTGGTAGCTGGACGTTTGAGGGCAATAGCTTAGGCTAATCTGCGACAAAAGTCCGATTAGCTATAAACTGGAATGGCCTGATTGGGTATGACATAATATTTCAATTTACATTTGTGTTTATCCTACTTATATAAATGCTATAAAAGCAACGATATGATACACCAATTCATGGTAGATTGTACCCTGCCTGATGAGATAACGGAAGAGTTAATTGCTTTACTTCCTGATCAGCACGATCTTTTGGGACGGTATATGACGGAGGGGAAGCTGTTGCATTATGCTCTTTCTTTGGACAATTCCAAGTTGTGGGCCATCGTAAATGCCAACTCCGAAGTTGAAGTTTTTGAAATGATGCTTCATTTTCCGATTGCTCGTTTTTTACAGTTTGAAGTTTCATTGCTTAGTGCATATGATTATCAACAGGCTCCGGCAGTCTTTTCGTTAAATTAACTTTTAAAGCGTAGTTTTGTGGAAAACTACGCCATGAAAGTCTTCAGAAATCTCTCGCTCAAAGGTGCCGCAAAGCGCACGTTTTTACTGGATGTCTATTATGCTGTGCCCAAACCTCATGCAACAGTCTTGTTTGTTCATGGCTTTAAAGGCTTCAAAGATTGGGGGATATGGGATCTAATCGCACGTCAGTTTGCTGAAGCCGGATATCTTTTTATCAAGTTCAACCTTTCTCATAACGGAACAACTCCCCAACAACCGCTCGAATTTCCTGATCTCGAAGCGTTTGGACAAAATAATTACTCCAAAGAAATTACAGATATTGACGCCGTATTGACCTGGCTGTCTAGCCAGCCCCAAGCACTTCAATACTTGGAGCAGTTGCCAAGTCAAATTAACTATATTGGTCACAGCAGAGGAGGTGGTCTGGGTATCGTAAAAGCAGCGATGGACAAACGCATTGATGCCCTAATCACTTGGGCCGCAGTTAGCCGATTGGATTACGCCTGGCTGGAGGAAGGATTTATCGAAAGATGGAAAGAAAAAGGTGTGTACCACGCTCTTAATGGCCGTACCGGCCAAAAAATGCCACTCTATTATCAGATGTATGAAGATTTTGCGAAAGCAGGAGATGAATATATAACACAAAAAGCAGCAAAAAATATTGATCAACCAGTGCTTATTGTGCATGGCACAGATGACCCGGCCGTGTCGGAGCAAGCAGCTTACGAACTTAAAGACTGGCTGGGCGAGCAGGCGCAGTTAAAACTAATTGCCGGTGCAAATCATGTATTTGGCGGAAGCCACCCGTACAATGGCACTTCGCTTCCAGGGCATGCTCAGGTATTGGTAGATACGACCCTGCAATTTTTGGAAAGCCTGAGGCATTAAATGGAATTCGTGTTTTTTTGTATTTTGCTAACTGACGAAATCTAGACAAGCGTGTTATCGATATTTCGAACAAACCAACTTGCGGTAAGCTTACTGCTACTGTTTTTTTTAGCTGGCCTTTGGGCACATACTTTTGTGTTTCCGGCAGATTGGGTAGTACCTGATCATGGCTGGCTGTCAAAAGTCGTTTATGGATGGATTGGTGAGCAGAGCTGGCTTGCTAAAGTTATCGCTATCTTCCTCCTGTTTATTCAGGCAGCCCTGATCAATTTAATTGCGATGAGCCATCGGCTAGATCGTGAGATCAACATGTATCCCGGCTTATTTTTTGTCATTTTTTGCTCTATTATACCGGGCCTATTGGGCTTATCGCCGGTGCATATGGGTAATCTGTTCATTTTGCTGGCGCTCATGAATTTGCTCAATGCTTACAAAAAGCCGAATGTAGCAGATTCCATTTTTAATATAGGACTGTGGATAGGTGTGGCAAGCTTGTTTTATCAACCATTTCTGGTATTCATTTTATTTGCTTTCATCGGTTTACAAATACTCAGGGCCTATAAATTTAGTGAGCGAATCATATTGTTGTCAGGGGGATTTGTACCCTATTTTTTGTTAGGGACTTATTTTTTCTTTATCGGTCAGTTGGATTCATTTATTGATCTTCAGTTTTCGCCTTTCGGCAAATTCAAATGGCTAACGCAGCCACTGGGACTAGATTTGGTTTTGCAATTAGGGATCATTTTCATTTTGTTGGTGATTATTATTTTTAGTTATGGAGCACATACCAGTAAGAAAGGAATTGATGTACAGAAGAAGATTGATATTTTTTATTGGATGATGTTTATTTCAATATTGAGTTTTGTGGTCTTTCCTCGGTTAATTCTCGATCAGCTTTTGTTAATGGCAATTCCATTCGGAACATTATTAGCATTGAGTTTTTCGAGCTTGGCTAATAGATGGGCCGAGAGCTGGTTTTTCATATTGCTGTTATTGGTTTTACTATTCCAGTATTATCCATTACTAGTTTGATTTATGGGGTGACCAGAAAAAATTAAATGCTTTAGCATATTTTCACTAATTTTGTGCTCATTATAATATCTCCAAAAGAATAATTGAAATGAAATTTGGCGTAGTTGTTTTCCCGGGTTCCAACTGTGATGATGATATGGTACACGTGTTGTCAGAAGTGATGGGGCAAGAAGTTGTGAAGCTTTGGCATAAAGATGAAGACATTTCTGGTTTTGGGCGTGGTGACTGCATCATTTTACCTGGAGGATTTTCGTACGGAGATTATTTACGTGCCGGAGCAATTGCACGTTTTAGTCCGATTATGAAGTCTGTCATTGAATTTGCCAATCAGGGTGGTTTTGTATGGGGGATTTGTAATGGATTCCAGATTCTTTGCGAATCAGGTTTATTGCCGGGCGTATTGCTTCGCAATTCCAATCAGAAGTTTATTTGTAAAAACGTATACCTCAAAGCACCAACTAATAATGCAGCTATTGTTGCACATATTAATCTGGAAAAAGCTTTGAAAATTCCAATCGCCCACGCAGAGGGCCGCTATCATGCAGATGCAGCGACGCTGCAGCAACTCAAGGACAACGATCAGGTTTTGTTCCACTATTGTGATGAAAATGGACAAGTTTCGGAAGAGGCCAATCCAAATGGATCTATTGAAAACATTGCAGGTATTTGTAATGCCAATCGCAATGTATTTGGCATGATGCCACACCCGGAAAGAGCCGCAGAAGATATTCTCGGGAATACAGATGGTCGGATTTTGTTTGAGTCATTGCTCAGCACCTCAAAAGTAATGGCTGGCTAATCCTTCTGGCGGGTTAAAATTCATAACAAAATTGTTGGTTTTTGCGTGCTTCTTAATGCTATTGCTTAAGAACTGTTAATCTTTTATTATAGTGCGCTGAGTCACTTGGTTTTGTATTGAACAGCCTTAATTTTGTACCACATCAACTGCAAAACATGAAATACATTACACTCGGATTTTTACTGTTTTTGGCTTATTTCACGAAAGTGGACGCTCAGACAAATCCTGTCAACTGGTCTTACGAGGTCGTTAAAGTAAGTGATCTGGAATATGAGTTGGTTTTTACAGCCACCATTGATGACGGTTGGTATGTTTATTCTCAGTTTTTGGAAGATGGTGGGCCTATTCCGACCAGTATCCAAATTACAGAGCAAGAAGGAGTAGAATTGCTTGAGGAAGCGATAGAGCGTGGAGACAAAAAAGAAGGGTATGATGCCATGTTTGAGATGGATGTCGTAAAATATGCGACCAAAATGGAACTAAGACAAACGATTAGAGTGGCAAAAGCAGGTATGGAAATTAGCGGATTTGTGGAGTATATGACTTGTAATGATCACCAATGTTTGCCGCCAACTGAAATGAATTTCGAAGTATTACTAAAATAGGGTGGCTCCCAAAGCCTCATCAAGAAATAATCAAAATTTTATTTCTTAGTGAACTCATTATAAATTTTAGATCGGCAACAGATTTGATTGTTGCCGATACTTTTACCACAACAAGCAATAGTGTTTATTTCTATACTTTGCTGTGGTAATGACATTATCTCCCAGAAATCATCCGGTTATTTAAAGAAGGAAAACCTATTTACCGAAAGGTAAACAGAAATTGAAACGAATACCTTCGTTGTTTGTGTATTTGCCAAAACTGTCCGCCAAATGGCGCGAAGGCAAAAACAGATAACGGCTATAACAGTATATTAAATAAGTGCCTATGCGATTCAAGTTTTTACTCTGGATACTTCTATTGGGGACTAGTTTGCACGGACAAGGGCAAATCTATGAACCCGTTACATGGGAAATGACGTCTAAACAGGTAAGTGCTAACGAATATGACCTGATCTTTACCGCCACTATGGAAGATGGCTGGACTATCTATTCTCAATTCACAGATGATAATGGCCCTGTGCCAACCTACTTCGAGTTTGATACCGGAACGCACTTTACCCTCCAGGGGCAAGTGAGTGAAAAGGGCAAAAAGAAGGAAGGACCAGACCCATTATTTGATAATGTAGTGGTTATCAAATATGTGAAAAGTCCGGTGCTGTTTATGCAGCGCGTGCAGGTGAGCGATGCCAGTAAGCCTATTACGGGATACCTCGAATTTATGACTTGTGATAATGAACGTTGCTTGCCACCAACCAGTGTTGACTTTTCTTTTGATTTAGCGAAAGCGAAAAAAGCAGAAGAAACAGTAGCTGCTGATACGCCTCCTACACCCGCAGCGGAAAAAATACAGGAAGAAGCGCCAGAAGAGACGAGCATAGTACTGGATGAGACGCCTGAACCAAGTGGGATTTTGCAGCCTGTTCAATGGTCTTTTGCAAAAAAAGAACTAGAGGAAAACCTTTATGAGCTAAGCTTTACAGCCCAAATAGATGAGGGTTGGACGCTTCCGTCTCAGCATACTTCTATGGATGACGGGCCACTGCCGACCACGGTATATTTTGATGAAGGTCCGCACTTTGAACTGGTTGGCGAAATGGCAGAAGAAGGAAAGAAAAAGGAAGGGCCTGATCCATTATTTAATAATGCAATCGTTATCAAGTTTGTAGAAGGCCCAGTTGTCTTCAAACAAAAGGTCAAAGTACTTGATCCAAATACACCTATCACCGGTGAGGTGGAGTTTACAAGCTGTGACGATGAAAGATGTCTGACACCACAGTTAGAAGCATTTAGCTTTCAGCTAAATGACGCGAATACTGTTGCAATTGGAAATGCAGCTGCTCCGATTGACGGGAACACGATTGACCAAACCATCGAGACGATTCGTGCAACATATACTACCCCGGTTGGAGATTGTGGTGTGGAAGATGTGGCGAGAGGAAATAGCTTACCATGGACTTTCCTACTCGGATTTTTGGGCGGATTAGTGGCCTTACTTACGCCTTGTGTGTTTCCGATGATTCCACTTACAGTAAGTTTCTTCACGAAAGGCAATGAAGATCGTTCAAAAGGAATTCGAGATGCATTGATTTATGGTCTGTCCATTATAGTTATTTATGTAGCTATTGGATTGATTATCACGGGGGTATTTGGTGCCACCGCGTTGAACCAGTTATCAACAAACTGGGTAGCCAATACTTTATTCTTCTTGATTTTTGTATTCTTTGCGTTCTCTTTCTTTGGGTATTATGAAATTACGTTGCCTAGCTCGTGGGCAAATAAAAGTAACAGTCTTGCTAATAAAGGCGGATACCTGGGCATTTTCTTCATGGCATTTACCTTGGCGCTGGTTTCCTTCTCTTGTACCGGACCTATCATTGGCTCTGCTTTGGTACAGTCTGCTACCAATTCGTTAGGGCCATTTGTGGTGATGCTTGGATTTTCCAGTGCTTTGGCTATTCCGTTTACTTTATTTGCGGCGTTCCCAAGTTGGTTGAACTCACTGCCTCGCTCTGGTAGCTGGATGAACTCGGTAAAAGTGGTACTTGGTTTTCTGGAGTTGGCGCTTGCGCTAAAATTCTTGTCTGTTGCAGATATGACGATGCACTGGAATATTTTGCCGTATGAAGTGTTTATGGGCTTGTGGGTCGTTATTTTCGCAGCTATGACTGCCTATTTGTTCGGTTTGTTCCGCTTTCCGCACGATAGCCCAATGAAAAAGCTGAGCCCAACACGTGGCTTTTTCGCCGTTGGATCGTTAGCACTGACAATATATTTGGTCACTGGATTTTTTACGAATGAATTGACCCAATCGTATAATTCATTGAAGTTGATGAGTGGTTTGGCACCTCCGTCTCAGTATAATGTGCTTTTGCCAGAGCCGGAAGTCGATCCTACCATTAAGGCGAAGTATCCATCATTTACGAAGTGTGCGAACAACCTGGATTGTTTTAAAGATTATTATGAAGGTGTTGCTTACGCAAAAGAGCAGAATAAGCCTATTTTACTAGATTTCACGGGCTACGGTTGTGTTAACTGTCGTAAAACGGAAGAACACATTTGGATTGCAGACAAGGTTCGGAATAACATTCAGGAAAACTATGTACTGATCAGTCTGTACGTAGATGACCGTAAGAAATTGGAAGAGGAGATATTCTCTCAACCAAGAAATAAGAAGTTGAGAAGGGTAGGAGACTTGTGGGCAGATTTCCAGATTGTGAATTTTGAGCAAAACTCCCTGCCCTTGTATGTAATGATGTCACCAGATGAAAAAGTATTGGCGGCACCACGGGGCTACAAAGAAGGAATAGACGACTATGCGGACTTTTTGAACTGTGGCTTGTCCACTTATCAAAGTTCGAAATAAATAATTTATTGATTTAATAAAAAAAAGCCAGTCAGTAATTTGATTGGCTTTTTTTTATTTTTATATTAGAGGCACACTTGTTTCAGATAAAGGCCTGATCATTTCACACTAATTCATTGCTTGCCATTCATATTTTAGGCCTACAACAGATAATATTTTGATGGAAAAGTCTTGTATTTATTGCTCTATGGAATTGTTTCTATAGACCAGCATTTACAATGCTATAACAGAATAATATTCAACTCAGCGGTTGAAATATTAATAGTAAAACCTATCACTCACTTAATAGGGTGATAGAGGAAGCTGTCTGTCTTATTGTTGAGTGTAGACTTAAATTATTGCCAATAATTAAGGGCTGTTCATGCGAACAAAACGAAATATTATGGGAGTTAATGTCCAGCTTCCTTAGCATATTGCGATGGGCAACAAAATATTAATCTATGAAAAACTTTCTTATTCTTGGATTATTGCTTTTTACAGTTGGAGTGGTTGCGAACCCGATCGATGTAAATCCACCAATTAGCCCTGATCGATTGATTATTATTAATGGGGATCAAATGTATGACTATGATGATGGAAACGATTGTTTAACTGTATTAG
Organism: Saprospiraceae bacterium; assembly: GCA_022763215.1. GTDB lineage: Bacteria > Bacteroidota > Bacteroidia > Chitinophagales > Saprospiraceae > JALEHC01. The sequence goes on along the minus strand of JALEHC010000103.1, from coordinate 14,552 downwards.
TAATTTACGAAGATGGTTCTTTCGGTGAATTTACAGATTGCGATACAGGAACAAGCCTTTAAGGCTGTTCTACAACTATCAAAATTTGCTTAAATTTAATGACAGGAGGTGTAAAAACACCTCTTGTTATATAGCTATGATCATAAAAGTTAAAAGCCATGAGAACTTTAATTTTAGTAAGCTTATTTTTTGTTACCATATTTTTTGGAGAAGCAACTTGTCAGACAATTGAGGTAACCTATGAGTTGAGGAGAGATGGAACAGAGATTCAGCGAAAGCTGAGTAAGATTAATTCAAAATCGTTTAAGGCATCTCAAAAAGCTTTCCTATCAAAGCTTGTAGAAAATCAAAAAAAGACAAAACACTTTTTCAAGCTCATATCGAGCCAGCAAAAATCTTCTTATATCTACCAATCTTCTGAAAAGCCTAAAGAAGCTAATAGTACTTTTTCAACTTTTGATTATTACAAAGATTTGAATGCAAAAAAATTTGTGATGATATCTCCCGTGATGGGCGCAAATGAACAAATTGAAGGTGCTTTGTCTTCAAATACAGATTGGAAAATTGAGTCTACAGAAAAAAAAGAGGTTTGTGGCCATCCTGTGGTGAAGGCTTTGCATTTAAAAGAAAACATTGTAGCATGGTTCACTTTAAACCTTCCTTTAAATGAAGGTCCAGAAAATTATGCAGGGCTCCCAGGTCTTATTCTACAATTAGAATTTCCAGAACAAGGCAAAACGATAACGGCTATCCAAATTAAACAAATTCCACAAAACACGGTATTGACGATACCTGATCGGGATAAAAAAGTAAGTCTAACGGGGTTTAAGAAAAAAAATCAGTTTAAGTAAAGAGCTTTTTATGCGATATACTTTAACGATTTTGGGGCTATTAGTTGTGACTTCGGTTATGGCCCAAAAATTAGAGGGAACGGTTACTGATTCGGTTGGTACACCTCTATCAGGTGCAAGTGTTGTTTTGTTAGATAGTTTGGATCAAATCCTTAGTTATGCCTTTGCCGATCAGCGAGGTCACTGGAGTATTGCATTGAAAAAGGAGCCTCGACTACTCAAAGTTAATTATTTGGCTTTTAAAGAGTTAATTTTACCAATAAGCAAAGATGATTACCAAGATTCTCTTCATGTAGTTTTGTTTCCTATAAATAACAAGCTTGAGGAAGTGATCATTGATGCAAAACGAATTACTCGGGTAGAAAATGGAGATACGACTATTTATAATTTACAGCATTATAAAAGTGAAACAGACGAGACTTTTGGAGATGTACTGAGCAAGGTACCAGGCTTTGAAGTAACACCAGATGGACAAATTAATTATAACGGAAAACGAGTAGATCAGTTATTGATAGAGGATAAAGATATACTTAATAATCAGCATGGTTTGGCAAGTGAGCAATTACGTGCTGAGGATATTCAGAAGGTAGAAATTATCAAAAATTATAAGCCTTTCAAAGCAAGGTTCTCTAAGTCTTGGTCTGATCAAGTTGCCTTAAATCTGGTGCTTAGTGAAAATTCAAAAGGAAAATGGAATGGGAATATATCGATGGCTGCTGGTTACGATTCGAGGTATGAATCTGAGCTCACTTTGATGAAGGTAAATTCGAGCTTTGGACATACAAGTTTTATTCGATCGAATAATTTGGGTGAACCAACAATTTCTATTGCAGATTTTTTGGCGTTACAGTCAAATTTATTGGAGAGCCTTAAAAAAACTACACATATCGATGATCTGATCCCTGAAGGTTTCAAAAAAGAAGGAAATGAACAAGAAAATGTAGAAAACTTGCTGGCTTCTAATTCTGTCTTGGAAATTAAAGAAAACACGACAGCTAAGTTTTCAGTTTTAGGAAGTTATTTTGATCGAACTGCAAATGCTGCACTTCATCGAGCATATATTCGATCAAATGACCTATTTAAAGGCGATGAGCATACTTCATTGCAACTTCCTTATTTATCAGCAGCTTTAAATACTCAGTCAACCTTAAACGCAAAAACTACACTGGAAATAGAGTTGCCTTTTGCTTATTTTCAGAATAACCAAAATACCCAAACATTAGGGAATTTAAATGATCGCTTATGGTCGAGTGATTGGAAGAATAATCTTGTTGATCAGAATATTAATCCACAAGTTTATTGGAATCATCAGGCTTCTGGAGAACATCTTTTATCTATTTCAGGACAATTTTTGAGTCAGAAAAAAACAGAAGACATTGTATTGTCTTTGCCAGATTCGCTAGATGTTTTTTCGAATTCATTTTCACCTCAGCAAAATAAGGAAAGGCATAGTGAATTAGACATAAATACAAGTTGGGAGTTCACACCTGGAAAATTCAGGCTTATCTCGTATTTAAATTTTAAAAGAATCAATCATAGTATAATTTATTCTGATTCCTCTGATCTGACAACTCAAAATCAATTAAATGGTACTTACAAAAACAGTGTATTTGAGCCACAAATAAAATTGGCTTATCAGACAAAAAAAATTTTACTTAAGTATCATGTGAAATTTAGGAAAGAAAGTCCCGTTCTTTTAGGTACTCCATCCGTATTTGGATTTTGGAGCCACGAATTTGCTATGAGGTATAACTTTGCTCGACTTCATTTTTTGCTGTTGAAGGGAGTCTATGAAGAACGGGTAAATAATCCTATACTCTCGTTAAAAAATTATCAGCTTATTAATGATCATTCCGTCTTGGTTTATGATTTGCCTTTTGGAAAAGTGAATCGTAAGCGAGGCCTTTTGCTCAATCATTTTTGGTTTGATACCTTTTCAGGCAGAAGGCTGTTTAGCTCTTTATCTATAAATCAACAAGACAACCCAATCGTCTTTACTACCCAAAATAATGGTTTTTATTTAATACAAAGGCCAAGGATTGCACAACAGCAAAAAATATTTGAGTGGACAACGTGGTGGACTCAACCGCTTTTTGACTCCAAATTTAAGGTTAATATCGAAGGCCGATTCAACTCAACAGCTACCTTGGAAAATGATCAAAGAACGGTATTCGAACGCTTAATATTCAAGTTCAACCTGAAGTCTAATTTTCAAAAGAAAGTCAATTTATCATTGGGATATTCATTTTCAAATAATCGGCAGACTACTGCAATTTCAACATTCCAATTTATCACTCAGCAACTCTCAGGGGATATAAGGTTTAAGTCTGGTAGTTTTTTATTTCAATCAGATGCTAATTTGATTTGGAACACGAATAATCGTCAACAACAATATTTTTTGCTTTGGAATAGCAATCTTGGTTATTCCATTTCAGAGAAGTGGCGATTGAAATTGACTTTTAGAGATATTCTCAATCTGAAACCTAATCAAATATTCGATACAAGCATTGACTGGATGTATCAAGAGGTTAGAAGGTTTAATCGTTTTTCAGGTAGTATCGTCTTTGGTGGTGAATATAGATTCTAGTTGGGTAGTCTTGTATTACTCCATCTCAATCAAAAGCTGCCCTTTCTCTACCGGCTGTCCTTTTTCTACCTCTATTGATTTGATGATACCATCACCTGGTGCTTTGATCACATTTTCCATTTTCATGGCTTCCAAGATGAGCAATGGATCCCCTTTTTGAACTTCCTGTCCTGCTTTGGCATCAATACTGAGTACAAGGCCGGGCATAGGAGCCTTTACATCTGTTATTTTCTGAGCGCCGACCGCTGCAAGCCCTAACCGCTTTACCAAGAGGTCGTGGTCATCCAGAATTTTGATTTCATAAGCTGTACCATTGATTCGGATCGTATACGTACGAGCTACAGGATCTTTCTCGAGTACATCAGCATGAAAAGCTTTATGACCATGAAGAATGTGGTAATGTTCTGTACCGTCTGGTACTACGTCTAGGTCACCCAATTGAGAGCTATCAAATTCAAATTTATCGTCAACGATTATTTTATAGGTAGGATTAGGCATGACTCTTAATTTTTGGAGGCTTTACTCAGCTTCATCAGGAAATAAGTTTCGAATGCTGTAAAGATAAAATAAACTGCAAAAAACGGAATGATAAAAAACTTAGTTGCAGGTTCTGCTAGCATATTGTAGGCAAGGATGACCATAATGGCCAAGAATAGTTTACCCACGGTAAATCCCATGATGGTATTAGTGAAAGTATATTTATTGTCGCTTTTGGAGGCACTAACACCAATATTGTACATAAAGATGCTTACAAAAATAAACAAGCCCAGGCTTAGCCAAGACATGATTTCGTAAGGGGCTAATTTGGGAATTTGATTAAGCAAAAAGAGCCCTGCTGCCGTACCAGCAGAAACGAGTAAGAGTTGAAGATAAAATGATTTTGCCGACATAGCTATTTATTATTCGCAAATAAATCTTTCAAAGAAAGATAAAGTGCTGCAAAAATAGCAATTAAGGCAAATAAGCTGGTGAGATAAGGGCGTTCAGTTTGAAAATAAGCATCGAGCTTTTTTCCGATGAACGCCCCTATAAGGATGATCACGCCCATTTGGATGGCCATACCAGAATACTTCATGTATGCATGGGCCTTATCCTTGGGTGTTTTTTTCTTTTGTGGTGGTTGTTTATCCGGCACTATTCGCTTTGGCTGATTCGCCTAATTTCTGGTTTTTCTTATTAATGGTATTCGTTGTTTTGCTGGCACTTGTTGGGTGTTCATTACTCATGTCGCAAGTAACATTGAATACAGCTCCAGGCTGAACGACTAATTTGGAGGTATAGACATTACCGTTAACTGTTGCATTTTCGCGTATATTAAGTAGCTCTTTTACAACTAGTTTACCTTCAAATTTTCCTTCAATTACTGCGCTTTGGCATTGAACATCACCTTCTACATAGCCACTTGGGCCGATAATTAGTCGGGCTTCACAAACCAATGTACCTTTGATGCTACCATCAATTCGCAGGTCACTTTCTGCCCGGATGGTCCCTTCTACGCTGGAACCGGTCACGAGGCTATTCAGTGAATGCCCATTGGATGAAGCACTGCTTGAACCACTCTTACTTTTTCCTGCCTCCTTCTTGTTGTTACTACCGAACATGTTTACAAATTTTAGTGAAAAGATAAATGCGCATTACCTGTGGACAAAAGTATCTGAACGTCATTCAGGTACTCCTTATTGTCGTTATTCATTTGGGCTAAAATAATATTTGGGGCAGATAGACAGGACGGGCTAGCCTTTAAGGTAATGCATGTTTGTTCATCAATTAAATCGTAGTTCTCTTTCCCGCTGTCTTTTAGGTTGTAAATACGAAGGGTACCAGTTTAACGTACTTCATCACCTAAATTATTGTCATCAATAATACGAAGATAATAGATTTTAACCAATGCAAAAAAAATATCCCACAGGCAGTTAAACTACACTGTGGGATATTTATGGACAGGGATTGTATGAGCCCCTCAGGCTAAAATACCCCGTTTTACATCTATACTGACCTGATTAGAAATTAGGACAGTATACATTTCTTTTTTCAGGACCGCAGATTTTGTAGATCAAACCAAACTCAAAACCACCGTTGGCATTACTTGCCGGACGAAGTGGAGAGATGTTGATATCATAGCTAAATCCGATACTGAAGTTATTATAGTCGAACCGAGTCGAAAGAATCGCGGCATCGTTCAATACACCAGATTCAATTTTATTTGAGATACGTGTCCACAAACCAAATTGGAATGCCTGATAATTGATTCGGCTATTTCCAAGGATGAATTTGAAGTTCGTACCGGCATTTACTTGGAAGGAAGGTCCCTGACTCATAACGATAACACCCGGAGAAATACCGAAGCTATTGCTAGTCAGAAAATCACCACCTGCGTGCACGGTAAAGCGACTGTATAACAAGTCCTCAGCAGAGCTGTCGAAAGACTGGTTAGAGCGGTTCAGGTGATGGAATGCTCCACCAAAGTAAAGGCTGTTATTTTTGTCAAAGACAGAAAACCACAACAAGCCAGCTGCCAAGTCAGCAAACAGGAAATTGTCGCGATCGAAGCCCTCTTCCATGGGGTCGATATTTGGGTCAAACCCGCCATTGCCATCGTGCTGAAGTCCCCAGCGTAGCTTCAGGAAGTCAATGCTTCGCTGAGCTGCACCTGCTTCTGCACCTACAACTAGGTAATTACCATAATTACGGCCACCGCCCATCTTTTTGCTGTAAGCAAAAGAAAGCTTACCAGTGATGGTTGCGAAATTAGCTTCCCCTGCACGGTCACCCCAGAATGTTCCGCCGACACCGAAGTAATCATAGCGGCCTACAGGGATACGCTGATCGTAAGACACCGAATAAGTGCTGTATGCATTTGAACGCAATACACTCGCCCACTGATTACGATAATTCGCTACCAGGCGGATGTTACAATTCATTACCCCCGTCATGGCAGGGTTCAAATTCAAAGGTGACATGTAAAATTGGGAGAAATGAATGTCCTGCGCACCAAGCGTTGCCCCCCCGAGTACAAGCATGCAGGCAATCAGAAGCGATTTGATTCTTTTCATAAAATGATTATTTGTAAAACTACTGCCAAACTAAAATTATTAATGGGCTCCATCACTTGAGTCACAATAATACTGAATGTGTTTCAAATGGGCCGAATTATTTCTGTTAAAAGACAAATATGTTTAGTAAACGGTCAGACAGAAAGGTTTTTCCGTACAGTTCGTTGTACTAAGGACACGTCAAATTTTCAGAACGCTGCTTACAACTTTGCAAACAACCTACTGAATCCGATTAGGGCTACTAACCAGAAGGGCACGATAAAACCATTTGAGATTGAAGTAATTAAGAACCGCTTATTTCTTCCTCTTCCTCGTGTTTCCAATGCGCACCATATTGTTCTACCAATATGTTGTCATAATAATCGGCTCTTTCAAAGAGATGTTTGAATAGTTGTATCCCTGTATCTACATTGAGGTAGCGGTCGTATATAAGGAGTGACAATATAATATCTTTTCCTTTAATACTGAAATTAAGGCCCTCCATTTCGTAGTTTTGTTTGAGCAAATACTCATACAGGGGTTTTATTTTTTCCTTTTGACTGGGTAAGATGCACAAATAGGCATCTCCTGTAATCAGCCCAGTCTTCTCATAATACGAAATGTTGATCTTGGCACTACCTTCTTCTATTTCCCAGTTATTAGGGCCTACCCTCGATAAGGCCACTTTATGACCCACTCTTTCCAGCATCTCCTCTACCGTTTGGGTTACCCCAATAGGTTCATACTGCTCCGCATCAGAAGGAAGCACTAGTTTGGTTCCACAAAATGGGCAATACCCCGAATCTAGCGTGCTCTCACTCACCAAATTCGAACAACTGTGACAACGTATACTTATATGAGGGTGTAATGACTTGTAGGCTTCAAGAGATTCGTACAGGTATTTAACTGGTAAAGAGAATCCAATATTGTCTCCGTCTTTGATAATAAATGTATTCACGCCCACTATTTTTCCGGCGGCATTTACCAATGGACCTCCACTGTTTCCCGGATTTAGCGCTGCATCATGTTGAATGTAGTTGAGGTCTCCTTGCTCATGCAAAACATTCGAAATAATACCCTGAGTCGCAGAATACTTTAAACCAAACGGATGGCCTACTGCCAAAATCGGATCACCCTGATTGACTTCCGTCGAAAGCGCAAGCTTTACAGCCGGAATATTCTCAGGAATGTCTTTAGGGGCTTCCAGAAATGCCAGATCATAACTTTCATCTAGGAAGAGGATTTTTGATAGTTGTTTTTCAAGATGGTTACTCTTAATGACCACTTCACTATTGTCACGAACGATATGCTCGTTGGTTACAATCAAATTGTAATCGCGTAACAAAAAACCCGTTCCAGTACTGTAAGGGGTCGCTATCTGAATAACCACATTACTAAACAACTCAATTACGTCCTTCATCCATTATGATTGATAATGATTGGATTGCAATTTGCAAAAAAAAATGGCATTTCATCAAATTAGCTCAACAAGATTTATGATTACTACGGACGTCAGGCCATTTAAAAAGGGCAGAAGGGGTTGGCCTAAATACCGTTTTCACTGGTCAGAATAATAGGTTGATCATCTGTCACTACAATGGTATGTTCATGTTGAGCCACAAAACTGTTGTCATCCGTGCTGAGTGTCCAGCCATCTTCTTCTTCGTATACATAACGGGCACCAGTTGAAATAAAGGTCTCAATAGCGACCACCGCATTTTTGCGAAAGCGTTCACGGATAAAAAAGTCTCGATAGCAGGGAATTTCATTGGGGCTTTCGTGTAGTTTACGACCAATTCCGTGGCCACAAATGTTTCTAATTACCTGAAACCCACGTTGTCGTGCTTGTTTTTCAATGAAACCACCAAGCGCTGATATTTTTACACCATGTGTAATATTGGCTAAAGCCAAATGAAGAATTTCCCGGGAGGCATCAACTAGTGGTTGTAAGTTTTGATGGTCTTCACCAAGAATAAATGATCCACCGTTATCGGCATAAAACCCATCTAATTCTGCCGAAACGTCAATATTCACCAAATCTCCTTCCTGTAAAATCTTATGGTCTGCTGGAATTCCGTGGCAAGCTTCATGATTGACACTGATACAAGTCCAACCAGGAAAGTTATAATCTTTTTTAGGCGCAGGGTTTGCACCAAAAGAGCGCAAAATTTCATATCCGTATTCATCGATCTGTTTGGTGGAAAGCCCCGGTTTGGCGAAAGCCTGCATTTCCCGTAAGGCGATGGCTACTGCATCTGCTGCTGCTTTGAGCGCATTCATTTCCTCGACCGATTGTATAGACATAGTGTTGCGTATTTTGGTGACCAAAGATAATTATTCCGATGGATTATTGCTTAGTAAGCCATTCATGATCAGGTTAGTCATCTCTTCTTCGAGCTGCTTACTATCAATACTGCGTTCTGGTTTAAACCAATCGTATAACCAACGGAAGGAAGATAAAATAGAATACAAAAGGATGGTAGGATTTTGTGAACGAAAGATGCCTTCCTCTATACCTTGGGTCAGAATATCCTTAAAGGCATTTTCATAATTCTTACGCATCTTTTTAAATTCGGAAAGGTGAGGCTCGCTAAGGTGGCGCCATTCATCATTGAAGGCAGTAACAGAGGTCAGATCATGCGTGGCAATTTGGATATGCAGCCGTATGAGTGCTTTAATTTTGCCAGCAGCACCAAGCTCTTGGTTGGCTTGTACATCAGTCATACCATCGGCAAAGCGGCGAGCATTGTCAAAGCAAATAGTTTTCAGGATTTCTTCTTTAGAGCCAATATGATTGTAAAGGCTGGAAGCTTTCAGTTGCACTTCTTCTGCCAGATGACGCATAGAGGTAGCCGGATACCCCCGGTCGCGAAACAATCGGGCGGCTGCTTCCAGTATCTCCTGTTTTCTTAAACTGTTTGCCATGAAATTTGCATCTGGATTGCAAAAATAATAAAGCTTGAAAAGACAACGAAGGAAGGAGCGGTATGTATACCAAAAAATCAGACGTGTATCACTGGTATTGTAAGACCACGATACACGTCTGAAAGCTCGGTATTCAAAATAAGGGCAACGCCCTTTCGGTTATTTCCGGATCGATTCTTATGAAAGGCCATTCACAAAGCGAGTCAACTTACTTTTCAAGTTTGACGCTTTGTTCTTGTGCCAAATGTTGCGCTTCGCCAGCTTGTCGATCATTTGGATCACCTTAGGCAGATACTTGCTTGCTTCACCTTGATCTTCCATAGAGCGAATCTTCTTGATCGCTGTACGAGTCGATTTCTTGTAGTATCTGTTGTGCAGACGCTTCTTGGCGTCCTGACGAATCCGCTTCTTCGCTGATTTATGGTTTGCCATAAAACTTCTTAATTCTAATTAGTTCTCAAAAATGGAACGCAAATGTAAGGGTTTTTAACTATAAAAAGAAGCCCTCGTTTATTTTATTGAGGAATATTTTCTCTAAGCCAATGAGATTCACGTTTTTAAGCCACTATTTTAAGGTGCTGTTTTTTGCTCACAGCAAAAGAGGCAGCAATCTATAGCATTAAAGGTATCTATAAAAAAACGAACGCGCTCTTTCTATCCATAAACCACAAAAAATATTTACCAATGCGAACCCTGCTTTTTACACTCTGCTGCCTTTTTATTTGCCTTAGCGGCAAATCTCAAGTTTGGCTCGAACTAGGCCCCAAAGCAAACTACGGCCTTACGGGTTACTACAATTCCAATATCGCCGACGACAAAACACAGGAATTCGAACTGCAAGCATCCTTGTCTTATGGGGCCGCCCTTGGCCTCAACTTTGGAAGCCACAATGGAATTAATCTGGAAGCTATGCTTACGCAAAATGAGCAAACCATCAACTTTACGAATTTGCTTGGAATGCGACAAAATAACGTTCTGAGCTGGGAAACGATTGATGTTTTTTTGCTGTATCGCTTTTATACCGACCGTGGCGCTTACCTAGAAGTTGGTCCCAAATATTCCTTGATGCAGTCGGTTGAGCAAAGTGTCGTTGCTTTCCCAGGAGATATTCCGGAAGATAGTTACAACGAAAACTATATTTCTGCAGCCCTCGGCTTCGGAGGTTTTATCATGGGCTCGCGTGCATTTACGCTTAAAATGGGGCTTCGTCTGGAGTATGCAATGACAGATATGGTTACCGCAGGCGGGAGTGACGCTGGCTACCCGACACCTTACACACAATATGATGGTGACGCCAACACATCTCCTTATCGAGCTAGTATTGGGCTGGAGCTGTCATTTGGAGTAGGAGGTATTGCTCGCTCAGTATGTGGTCGACGTTCTTTTATGTTTGGCAATAGCTATCGCTAAATCAACGGATAGTCAACCCCTTTCACAGCAAAAGTCTTAAAGAAAGAAAGTACAGCTTCTTTAAGGCTTTTTTATTTTGCGAATTCTTTTGCAAACTAAACAAAGATGCCAAATGTTGATTACGAAATGATTCGGATTCTGGAAAAGTTTGGCACTAATGCTTTTGAGGATAGAAAGTCGTACTTTTGATTCTTTGCATTTGATTGACACAAATAAGCAATAGGACAAGTATTGAATTAAAGCCAATATTGGTACTTTTGCAAAAGAAGTTATTGCAAAAGTTGCTTTCTTTGAAAGAATTTTGCGAATATTTGACGAAACACATATAGATATCTATATTTAAAATTAAAAAGGTTAAAGCCGAGGTAAAACCATGAACGATTTTTCTTTTATTGCCAATGCGCATCCCAACTATATCTCATCTATGTATGAGCAATATCAGCAAGATCCGAGTTCTGTAGAAGAAAGCTGGCGCGCTTTTTTTAAAGGGTTTGATTTTGCAAATAGCTCTACTAACGGCCATTCTGAAGACGGTTCGGCATCAAAAGCTCCTTTTGATCAGAAAGAATTTCAGGTGCTTTCATTGATCAAGGCTTTTCGTAATCGTGGTCACTTGTTGTCCACTACCAACCCTATCCGCCAGCGCCGAGATCGCAAACCTAACCTCAACCTTGATGATTTTGGTTTGTCGGAAGCTGATATGAAAATGGTCTTTCGGGCAGGAGAGGAGATTGGGCTTAAAAATGCTACGCTCGAACAAATTATCGACCATTTACGCAAAGTGTATTGCGGCAATATTGGTTTTGAATATCATCATATCCAGGATCGTGCCAAACGCCGCTGGATTCGAGAGCGGATCGAAGGACACCACTCAGATGATTCCTACAACATTCCTATTGAAAAGAAAAGAAGAATTCTAGAAAAACTGAATGGTGCAGTCATCTTTGAAAAGTTTTTGCATACCAAATATATTGGTCAGAAACGATTTTCTTTGGAAGGTGGTGAGAACACTATCGTTGGTCTCGATGCTATCATCAATGAAGCAGCAGAAGACAAGGTAGAGGAAGTCATCATCGGTATGGCACACCGTGGCCGCTTGAATGTACTGGCAAACATTATGGGCAAGACCTATGGCCAGATTTTCAATGAATTTGAAGGCAACATCATGCCAGACCAAAGCTTTGGTGATGGTGATGTAAAATATCACCTCGGGTTTTCTTCTCAGGTCGATACGCCTTCCGGCAAAAAATTACACCTTAAACTAGTCCCTAACCCATCGCACTTAGAATCTGTAAATACTATTGTAGAAGGATTTTCCAGAGCGAAGGCAGATATTCTATATGAAAGCGACTACGACCGCATACTTCCTATCTTGATTCATGGCGATGCGGCTGTAGCCGGACAAGGAATCGTGTATGAAACCGTTCAGATGAGCCAACTGGAAGGGTATTACACAGGTGGTACTATCCACTTTGTCATCAATAACCAAATTGGTTTTACCACTGATTTTGATGATGCTCGCTCTTCTACCTATAGTACAGGTGTTGCCAATGTTATTCAGGCACCCGTATTTCATATAAATGGTGATGATCCGGAGGCTGTGTTGTTTGCAGTTGAGTTTGCAGTGGCTTATCGCCAAAAGTTTAATAATGATGTATTCATTGATATGGTTTGCTATCGTAAGCATGGCCACAATGAAGGCGATGATCCTAAATTTACACAACCGGGAATGTATGATATTATCAATAATCATCCAGACCCCCGTGAGATTTATTCCAAGAAATTGATAGATCGAGGTGATGTAGATGCCAAACTTGCGGATGAACTGGAAAAGGAATTCTGGAGCTTGCTCCAAGATCGACTAGATGAAGTGCGAGAAAATCCACTTCCTTACGAGCAACAAGCACCAGAAAAAGCATGGGAAAAGCTCAAGAAAACAACTGACCCTAAAGATTTTGAAGAATCTCCCGAAACTGGTATCGAACGCTCAAAAGTGGATCATATCATTAATAAATTAATGGAAATTCCAGATAATTTCTCTCCGCTTGGTAAGGTTAATCGTCTCATCAAAGGAAAGAGAAAACTACTGGACGATAAAAAGATCGACTGGGCACTAGGCGAATTGATCGCTTATGGTAGTATCCTAATGGAAGGTAATGATGTGCGAATGAGTGGACAGGATGTCAAACGAGGTACTTTTTCGCACCGACATGCCGTATTTAACGACGCTAAATCTTACGAAGAATATAATCGCTTATCTAAGCTTTCAGAAGACCAAGGTGAATTCCGCATTTTCAATTCCCTGCTTTCTGAATTTGGAGTACTCGGCTTTGAATATGGATATTCTCTGGCTTCTCCAGATTCATTGGTGATCTGGGAGGCTCAATTCGGTGATTTCTACAATGGTGCACAAACCATCATAGATCAGTATATCAGTGCTGCCGAAAGTAAGTGGGGCCGTATGAGCGGCTTGGTTCTTTTGCTGCCACATGGCTATGAAGGCCAAGGACCAGAGCACTCTAGTGCAAGATTGGAGCGCTTCCTGCAAAATTGTGCAGAGTTTAATATGACGGTTGCCAATGTAACCACTCCGGCTAACTTTTTCCATTTGCTGCGCAGACAGCTGGAAAGACCTTTCCGCAAACCACTCGTTGTGATGTCTCCAAAGTCATTGCTACGTCACCCAGAATGTATCTCTGATATTTCTGAATTGGAATCAGGTAATCGCTTTATAGAAGTATTAGATGATTCGACGGTAGGGCCAAGAAGTGGTAAAAAAATTGAACGACTACTACTGTGTACAGGTAAGATTTATTACGAATTGATGTCGTATAAGCAGGAGAATAAGCGCGATGATGTCGCTATCGTAAGAATTGAACAGTTGTACCCGCTTCCTGATAAGCAATTGCAACATATTGTAAAGCGTTATCCGAATGCTCAACCAATTTGGGTACAGGAAGAGCCTTCGAATATGGGAGCATGGCAGTATTTCAGCTCTTTGGCGCACAATGACCAGATCGGGATCGACCTGAACAGCTTGCAATATGTGGCTAGAAAGTCAAGTGCTTCACCAGCTACGGGCTACAAGAAGGTACACGATCAGACACAAGAATCAATCGTAGATAGAGCTTTTAATTCCTAGTCAAAAGGAAAAAGCAACGCATAAAATGGCATCTGTGGTTCTAATTGATTCCGCAGATGCCTTTATTTTTTAGCGTAAGCTGAGATAAGCCCTTCACAGGCCCGATCCAACATCTGATAAACTTGCTCAAAACCATTGTCGTTCCAATATGGATCAGGTACGGCGGTCCCCTCTTCATTGGGCGCAAAATTCATGATTAGATCAATTTTCTCCTCCAGACGACTATCTTTTGCTAGTTTTTTTATGTTTTGATAATTAGAATGGTCCATTGCCAGAATCAGATCAAATTCCTCAAGGTCACTCGTATTTAGAGGGCGAGAGCGCTGATCAAGTATACTGATGCCATGATTTTTAGCGACAGCTATCGATCGCTGGTCTGGAAGTTCACCTTCGTGCCAACCACTTGTACCCGCTGAATCGACTTCCCAGTCAAGTTGCTTTTCTTGGATTTTTTGTTTTAGAATGCCTTCAGCTAATGGAGATCGACAAATATTTCCCAGGCATACCATTAGAATTTTCATGCTAATCAGATTATGTGACGGAGCAAAATTATAAACAAGTGAAATTTGTCTAATTACTTACGTCTTTTTGAAGCGAAATTTACA